>NZ_JBEXLP010000008.1:0-155582 GCF_040610035.1 Streptomyces sp. NPDC004542 | reverse complement strand
GTGGAGTGCTGTGCACGCCATCCCCGCCCGCGTGTGGGGCGGCCGGCGCCGCCGGCGCCGGCCGCCCCTCACGCGCGCGTGCGGCCCGTACGGGGCAGAATGCGAGGCGTGAACGCCCACGGCCCCAGTGCCCACGGCCCCAGTGCCCACGGCCCCAGTGCCCACGGCCCCAGCGTCCAGGGGACGCCGCGGACCCGGTGGGCGGGGCTCGCCGTGCCCACCGGGATCCTGACGGCCGTCGCGTGGGCCTTCGCCTACGTCGGGGCCGTCGACCCCAACCGGCCCGGCCACTACCCGGTGTGCCCCCTGCTGCGCTTCACCGGCCTGTACTGCCCCGGCTGCGGCGGCCTGCGCAGCGCGCACGCCTTCGTCCACGGGGACCTCGCCACCGCGCTCCAGGACAACGCGGCCGCCGTGGCCGGCTACCTGGTCTTCGCCGTGCTGTGGACCGTCTGGGCGGTCCGCGCTGCCCGCGGACGCCCGCTGCGGATCGATCCCTCCCCGGCGTGGCTGTGGACCGCAGGGGCGTTGCTGCTGGTCTTCACGATCGTCCGGAACCTGCCGTTCGGCGGCTGGCTGCACCCTTGACCCGCGGGTGAACGTCCAGGTAGTGGGACCGCCCTCCACCGGATGCGAGGCCAGGGCGCTGCTCCGGATACCATCGCAGTGACCATGGCTTTTCCATGGCTTTTCAACCGTCTGGAACAACCGTCTGGAAGGGGGCCGCTCGCGTGAGTGTGCTCGACGAGATCATCGACGGAGTCCGTGCCGACCTCGCGGAGCGGCAGGCGCGCGTCAGCCTCGACGAGCTCAAGGACCGCGCGGCGAAGGCTCCCGCCGCCAAGGACGGCGTGGCCGCGCTGCGCGGCGAGGGCGTCAAGGTCATCTGCGAGGTGAAGCGCTCCAGCCCGTCCAAGGGCGCGCTGGCCGCGATCGCCGATCCGGCCGGGCTCGCCGCGGACTACGAGGCGGGCGGCGCGGCCGTCATCTCGGTCCTCACCGAACAGCGCCGCTTCGGCGGCTCGCTGGCCGACCTGGAGGCCGTCCGGGCCCGCGTGGACATCCCGGTCCTGCGCAAGGACTTCATCGTCACGTCGTACCAGCTGTGGGAGGCCCGGGCGTACGGCGCCGACCTCGCGCTGCTGATCGTCGCCGCCCTCGAGCAGCCGGCCCTGGAGTCGCTGATCGAGCGCGCCGTCTCCATCGGCCTCACCCCGCTCGTCGAGGTGCACGACGAGGACGAGGTCGACCGCGCGGTCGACGCGGGCGCCAAGGTCATCGGCGTCAACGCCCGCAACCTCAAGACGCTGGAGGTCGACCGCGGCACGTTCGAGCGCATCGCCCCGGAGATCCCCGACCACATCGTCAAGGTCGCCGAGTCCGGCGTCCGCGGCCCGCACGACCTCATCGCCTACGCCAACGCGGGTGCCGACGCGGTCCTGGTCGGCGAGTCCCTGGTGACCGGCCGCGACCCCAGGACCGCGGTGGCCGACCTGGTGGCGGCGGGCGAGCACCCCGCGCTGCGGCACGGCCGGGGCTGACACCGGTAGGCTGACCCCGATGACTGTCACCGTGACCACCGTGGACCGGCACGCCCGCCTGGCGCGCGGCTGCCGTCCGCGCGGCTGCCGCGCGCCCGCACGCCGGGTACACGGCCGCCGGGTCCGTTATGTCATCGGTGACGAACCTGGGCAGGTGAACGGGCGCCGATGGCAGCGCCCCGGCAGGGGCGCGGGATTCCGTTCCGTCCGCGGCTGCCGCCGCGCGGGCACGACGAGGCACCGCGCGGCAAGCCGCTGACGGCTCGCAGCCGACGGACCGACCCCCGCCCCCACGGCGAACAGTGTCATGTCACGCGCACTCACCGTGAGGTATCCGCATGCCCAGCGACTTCTTCATCCCCGACCCGGAGGGCCGGGTCCCCAGCTCCGAAGGCTACTTCGGAGCCTTCGGCGGCAAGTTCATCCCGGAGGCCCTCGTCGCCGCCGTGGACGAGGTGGCCGTCGAGTACGACAAGGCCAAGCACGACCCCGAGTTCGCCCGCGAGCTCGACGACCTGCTGGTCAACTACACCGGCCGGCCCAGCGCTCTGACCGAGGTGCCGAGGTTCGCCGAACACGCCGGTGGCGCCCGCGTCTTCCTCAAGCGGGAAGACCTCAACCACACCGGCTCCCACAAGATCAACAACGTGCTCGGCCAGGCCCTGCTGACCAAGCGGATGGGCAAGACCCGCGTCATCGCCGAGACCGGCGCCGGCCAGCACGGTGTCGCGACGGCGACGGCCTGCGCCCTGTTCGGCCTCGAGTGCACGATCTACATGGGCGAGATCGACACCCGGCGGCAGGCCCTCAACGTGGCCCGCATGCGCATGCTGGGCGCCGAGGTCGTCGCCGTGAAGTCCGGCAGCCGCACGCTGAAGGACGCCATCAACGAGGCCTTCCGCGACTGGGTGGCCAACGTCGACCGCACCCACTACCTCTTCGGCACGGTCGCCGGTCCCCACCCCTTCCCGGCCATGGTCCGCGACTTCCACCGCGTGATCGGTGTGGAGGCCCGCCGCCAGCTCCTTCAGCGGGCCGGGCGCCTCCCGGACGCCGCCGTCGCCTGCGTCGGCGGCGGCTCCAACGCCATCGGCCTCTTCCACGCGTTCATCCCGGACGAGGGCGTGCGGCTCATCGGCTGCGAGCCGGCCGGCCACGGCGTCGAGACCGGCGAGCACGCGGCGACCCTGACCGCGGGCGAACCCGGCATCCTGCACGGCTCCCGGTCCTACGTCCTGCAGGACGAGGAGGGCCAGATCACCGAGCCGTACTCGATCTCGGCCGGTCTGGACTACCCGGGTATCGGTCCGGAGCACTCCTACCTCAAGGACACCGGCCGCGGCGAGTACCGCGCGGTCACCGACGACGCGGCGATGCAGGCGCTGCGCCTGCTGTCGCGGACCGAGGGCATCATCCCGGCGATCGAGAGCGCCCACGCGCTGGCCGGCGCCCTGGAGGTCGGCAGGGAACTGGGCGAGGAGGGGCTGATCGTGGTCAACCTGTCCGGCCGCGGTGACAAGGACATGGACACGGCCGCCCGCTACTTCGGCCTGTACGACACCGACGCCGAGGTCGCCGCGGACGCGGCCGACACCGCCGAGATCGAGGGGGACGCCAAGTGAGCGGCAACATCCAGCTGCTGTCGGACACCCTCGCCGGTGCCAGGGCCGAGGGCCGCTCCGCCCTCATCGCCTACCTCCCGGCCGGGTTCCCGACCGTGGGCGGCGGCATCGAGGCGATCAAGGCCGTACTCGACGGTGGAGCCGACGTCGTCGAGGTCGGTCTGCCGCACAGCGACCCCGTGCTCGACGGGCCCGTCATCCAGACCGCCGACGACATCGCCCTGCGCGGCGGCGTCAAGATCGCCCACGTCATGCGGACGGTCAAGGAGGCCTACGAGGCCACCGGCAGGCCGATCCTCGTCATGACGTACTGGAACCCCATCGACCGCTACGGCGTCGAGCGCTTCACCGCGGAGCTGGCCGAGGCGGGCGGCGCGGGCTGCATCCTGCCCGACCTGCCCGTGCAGGAGTCGGCGCTGTGGCGGGAGCACGCCGAGAAGCACGGCCTCGCGACGGTCTTCGTGGTGGCGCCGAGCAGCAAGGACGAGCGGCTCGGCGAGATCACCGCGGCAGGCAGCGGCTTCGTCTACGCGGCCTCGCTGATGGGCGTCACCGGCACCCGGGCGTCGGTCGGCGCGCAGGCACAGGACCTGGTGGAGCGGACCCGCGCCACCGGGACCGACCTGCCCGTCTGCGTCGGCCTCGGCGTCTCCGACGCGGCCCAGGCGGCCGAGGTCGCCGGCTTCGCCGACGGCGTGATCGTCGGTTCCGCCTTCGTCAAGCGGATGCTGGACGCCCCCGACCACGCGGCGGGCGTCGAGGCGGTCCGCGCGCTCGCCGGTGAGCTGGCCCAGGGCGTTCGCGGTCAGGTCTGACCCGGTCGGTCACTCGAACGAGTGGACCTGGGGCCGGGGAGGCGCGCTGCGCCTCCCCGGTTCGTTCTGGGGGTGTGAGCGAGAAGAACCGTGACGGAAAGCGCACCGCCCGGGAGCGGCTGGCGGTCGAGCGCGAGAAGCAGAAGTCCGCGGAGAAGCGACGGCGCGCGCTGATCGTCGGTGCCGGCGTCGTGTGTGTCCTGGGCCTCGCGGCGGTGATCGGAGTGGTCGCCGCGAACTCGGGCAAGGAGAAGAGCGCCGCCAAGGCGGGCCCGGTCGTGGCGCCCTCGGGGGCCCAGGGCAAGGACAGCCTCGCGGTCCCGGTCGGCAAGGACGGCGCCAGATCCACGCTCACGGTGTGGGAGGACTTCCGCTGCCCGGCCTGCCGGGCCTTCGAGACGGTGTACCGGCCGACGCTGCGCGAGCTGACCGACGCGGGCAAGCTGAGGATCGAGTACCACCTGGTCACGCTGATCGACGGCAACCTCGGCGGCAGCGGATCCCGTCGCGCGGCCAACGCGGCGGCCTGCGCCCAGGACGCCGGGAAGTTCCGCGACTACCACGACGTGCTCTACGGGAACCAGCCCAAGGAGACCGACGACGCCTACTCCAGCGACGCCAAGCTGATCCAGCTGGCGGGCAAGGTCCCCGGCCTGGACACGGCCGCCTTCCGCGCGTGCGTCAACGACGGCACGCACAACGGCTGGGTGGTGAAGTCCAACAAGGCCTTCCAGACGGGCGGCTTCACGGGCACGCCGGCCGTGCTGCTGGGCGGAAAGAACATCTACGAGGACCGCACGATGACCCCGGCCAAGCTGAAGCAGATGGTGGAGGCGGCCGACAAGGGGTAGCGGACAAGGGGTGGCGGACAAGGTGTGGCGGAGGAGGAACCGCCAACGCGGGTAAGTGATTCTCACACCCCTGTTATTGACCCGTAGCCGGGCCACCTGCCGTGTGCCCGGCCGGGCACGGTAGCGTCGACCCTGCCATGGAACTTGCCTACATTCCCAGCCCGTCGCGCGGGGTGATCCACCTCGGTCCCATTCCGCTGCGCGGCTATGCGTTCTGCATCATCATCGGCGTCTTCATTGCCGTCTGGCTCGGCAACAAGCGCTGGGTCGCCCGCGGCGGGCGGGCCGGCACGGTGGCCGACATCGCGGTCTGGGCCGTGCCCTTCGGCCTGGTCGGCGGCCGTCTCTACCACGTGATCACGGACTACGAGCTGTACTTCAGCGAGGGCCGCGACTGGGTGGACGCCTTCAAGGTGTGGCAGGGCGGCCTCGGCATCTGGGGCGCCATCGCGCTCGGCGCGCTGGGGGCGTGGATCGGCTGCCGGCGACGGGGCATCCCGCTGCCCGCGTACGCCGACGCCATCGCGCCGGGCATCGCCTTCGCGCAGGCCATGGGCCGCTGGGGCAACTGGTTCAACCAGGAGCTGTACGGTCGCGAGACGCACCTTCCCTGGGCACTGCACATCACCTCCTCCGAGGGCGGCCGGGTGCCGGGCTACTACCACCCGACGTTCCTGTACGAGTCCCTGTGGTGCGTCGGCGTCGGCTTCCTGGTCATCTGGGCCGACCGCCGCTTCAAGCTGGGGCACGGCCGGGCGTTCGCGCTGTACGTCGCCGCGTACTGCGTGGGCCGCGGCTGGATCGAGTACATGCGCGTCGACGACGCCCACCACATCCTGGGCCTCAGGCTCAACGACTGGACCGCGATGCTCGTGTTCCTGCTCGCGGTGGTCTACATGGTGGTGACGGCGAAGAAGCGGCCGGGACGGGAAGCCGTGGTGGAACCGGCGGACACCGACGGTTCGGCCGAGGGCGAGGCCGAGGCCGAGGGCGAGGGCGACGACAAGGGCCAGGCCGACACCGCGGCCGACGGCGAGGACAAGGCCGCCACGGAGCCGGAGCCGGCGCAGACCGAGCCGGACGCGAAGGACGAGGCGGGCGCCGGGGCCGAGGACGAGACCGGGACCAGCTCCGGGGCCGGTACCGCGGCCGAGGACAAGGCAAAGGACGAGGCAAAGGACGAGGCCGGGACCGCGACGAAGAAGAGCTGACGTCCGGCCGCACGGCGAGGACGGCGACGAGGGCGCCCGCCACGCGGCGGCGGCCGCATGTGGCACCTGTACCCATGCGGCGGCCGCCGCGAGGACGGGCGCCCTCGCCGGGTCTCAGGACCTGTCCGCCAGCGACAGCGTCCGCCGGGCCGCCGCCACCACCGCCGCGTCGACGAAGCGGCCGTCCGGCAGGGCCTGCGCGCCCAGGTCGGTCATGGCCGCCTTGACGATCGTCTCGGCCTGTTCCAGCTCCGCCGGGGTGGGGAGATAGGCCCGCTGGATCACCGGGAGCTGGCGCGGGTGGATCGCGGCCCGGCCGAGGAAGCCCAGCGCGCGGCCGTGCGCGCAGGAGGCGCTCAGGCCCTCCAGGTCGCGGATGTCGGGGTGGACCGACTGGGGCGGCGGGGGCAGCCCGGCCGCGCGCGCCGCGACGACCACCCGGGACCGGCACCAGTCGAGGCCCATGTCGTCCCGCACCCCCAGGTCGGCCCGGAGGTCCGACTCGCCCAGGGCGATGCCCCGCAGCGACGGGTGGGCGGCGGCGACGGCGTAGGCCCGTTCGATGCCCAGGGCGCTCTCCAGCAGCGCGAACAGGGGCAGCGCGGTGCGCTCGGCCACGCCGGCCACGTCCTGCGCCGAGGTCACCTTGGGCAGCCGCAGCCCGGCCACCCCGTCGAGCCCGGCCACCGCCCGCACGTCCTGAGCCGCCCACGGCCCGTCCAGCGCGTTGACCCGGACGTGCACGGGGACCGGCTGGGGCCCGGACAGCAACTCGGCCGTGGCGGCGCGGGCGTACGCCTTGCGGTCGGGGGCGACCGCGTCCTCCAGGTCGACCACCACGACGTCCGCGCCGGAGGACAGCGCCTTGGTGACCACATGCGGACGGTCACCGGGGGCGTACAGCCAGGTCAGCGGGAAGGCGCTCACGAGGCGCCCTCCTCGCGCAGGACGCGCAGTTCGTCCGGGGTGAGCCCCAGTTCGGTCAGCACGTCCTCGGTGTCCGCGCCGTGCGGGCGGCCCGCCCAGCGGATCGCGCCGGGGGTCGCGGACAGCCGGAAGAGGACGTTCTGCATGCGCAGCGGGCCGAGCTCCGGGTCGTCGACGGTGGTGACGGTGTCCAGCGCCTGGTACTGCGGGTCGGCCAGCACGCCCCGTACGTCCTGGATCTCCGCGATCGCGGCCTCCGCCTTCTCGAAGGCCGCCAGGACCTCGGTGCGGGTCCGCCCGGCGATCCAGTCGCCGACCGCCCGGTCCAGCACGTCGGCGTGCGCGGCCCGGTCGGCGCCCGTCGCGAACCACGGCTCGTCGATCAGCTCCGGCCTGCCCACCAGCCGCATCACCCGCTCCGCGACCGACTGGGCGGACGTGGACACGGCGACCCAGGAGCCGTCGGCCGTGCGGTAGGTGTTGCGCGGGGCGTTGTTGGCGGACCGGTTGCCGGTGCGTTCCTGGACGTATCCGAGCTGGTCGTACCAGGTGGGCTGG
This sequence comes from Streptomyces sp. NPDC004542, assembly GCF_040610035.1. Lineage (NCBI taxonomy): Bacteria > Bacillati > Actinomycetota > Actinomycetes > Kitasatosporales > Streptomycetaceae > Streptomyces > Streptomyces sp. NPDC004542. Next base: position 148,057 of record NZ_JBEXLP010000008.1, on the reverse strand, counting down.
GGACCGAGCACGGTCAGGATCGGCTCGATGATCGCCATGTCGACGACCTGGCCGGCGCCGGTGCGGTCCCGGGCCGCGAGCGCGGTCATGACGGCGTACGCCGTCGCCAGCGCGGCGATGGAGTCCGCGAGGCCGAACGGCGGGAGCGTCGGCGGGGCGTCCGGTTCCCCGGTGATCGCCGCGAAGCCGCTCATCGCCTCGGCGAGGGTGCCGAAACCGGGGCGGTGGGCGTACGGCCCGAACTGGCCGAACGCGGTGACCCGGGTGAGGACCAGGCGCGGGTTGGCGGCGGACAGCTCCTCCCAGCCCAGGTCCCACTTCTCCAGCGTGCCGGGGCGGAAGTTCTCGATCAGGACGTCGGCGGTGGCGGCCAGGCGGAGCAGGGTGGACCGGCCGCCGGGCTTGGACAGGTCGAGGGTGATCGTGCGCTTGTTGCGGCCGAGCAGCTTCCACCACAGCCCGACGCCGTGCTTGGCGGGACCGTGGCCGCGGGACGGATCGGGCTTCGCCGGGTGCTCGACCTTGACGACCTCGGCGCCGAAGTCACCGAGCAGGGTGGCGGCCAGCGGTCCGGCGAAGAGGGTGGCGAGATCGAGGACGCGCAGACCGCTGAGCGGTTGTCCGGTGCTCACTCGGGGACCTCCGCACGGGTGAGCGAGTGGGTGAGGTGGGCGAGGGCGTCGAAGCCGGTGCCGTCGAAGCCGGCGACGGACGTGGCGAGGCGGTTCTTCAGCGGTGCCGTCCAGCGGTCCGGGAGCGCGTCGGGGGAGCCGGCCAGCAGACCGGCGATGCTCCCCGCGGTGGCGCCGTTGGAGTCGGTGTCCCAGCCGCCCGACACCGCCCGGCAGACCGAACCGGTGAAGTCGCCGTCCGCGTGGGTCAGGGCGGCGGCGATGAGAGCGGTGTTGGGGATGGCGTGCACCCAGTGGTAGGTGGGGGAGTGGGTGGCGTGGAGCGCGTCCACGACCTCGTCGAAGTCCTGGTGGGACCGGGCCAGCCGGACGGCGTGGTCGATCGCCCCGGCCAGCCGGGAGCGGGGCGGGACCACCGTGCGGCCGATGCGCAGGCAGGCGTGGACGTCGTGGGTGCCGGTGGCTGCCGCGGCGATGGTGGCCGCGGTGAACATGGCCGCGTAGACGCCGTTGGCGGTGTGGGTGAGCACGGCGTCCCGATGGGCCTGTCCGGCGGCGGCGGCCGGGTCGCCCGGGTTGGTCCAGCCGTGCACGTCGGCGCGGATCAGGGCGCCGATCCATTCGCGGAAGGGGTTGCGGTGGCGGGCGGTGTGCGGGGGCTCGACGCCGGTGAGCAGGTTACGCAGGGCGAGGCGCTCGGCGGTGAAGGTACGGCCGGGCGGGAGTTCGTCCAGCCAGAGTCCGGCCACGTCGGCGGTGGTGAAACGGCGGCCGTGGCGGCGCAGGAGGACGAGGTTGACCAGGGGGTAGTTGAGGTCGTCGTCCTCGGGCATGCCGTCGATGTTCTCGGCGAGACAGGTGCCGGCCGAGCGGCGGTTCCAGGGGTACGCCCGAGTGAGCCCGGCGGGGACTCCGCGGGCCGTGAACCAGGTGTGCAGGGGCCAGTTGCCGGTGGAGCGGGCCAGCCGGCGGATGCCCTCGAGGGGGAGCTTCTCCACCGGTTTGCCGAGGAGGCAGCCCACGGCCCTGCCGAGCCAGGCGGCTTCCAGGGCGCGCGGGGTGGGGGCACGGCCGCCCGCGAGCCGGGTGGGCCAGGCGGGACAGGCGGCCCTGATCCGCGTCAGGTCCGTCGGCTCGTCCTCCGCGAACCGGCTGGGCAGGTCGGCCAGTTCGTCCAGCAGGTCCTCCGCCAGCAGCCGCAGGTAGCGTGACGCCGGCCGCGCCGACGCCCCCGCCCGGGCCGGCGCCTCCCGGCCGCCCGCCGCCCTCCAGCGTGCCGCGATCGCCGACGGCTCACGGCCGTCCTGGCGGGCCTGGCACAGTTCGTGGCCCAGGAGGTCCTCCGGCTGGACCCAGGTCAGGCGGAGCATCCGGTGCCCCCGAGCCGGGCGAAGGCCGCCTCGTGGGACCGGCGGCGGCTCACGTCCCGGGCGAACACCTCCCGGGTCACCCCGGCCAGTACGCGCGCCGGTTCCCACAGGTCCAGGCGGCTGGCCTCGGCCACCGCCTTCGACCAGTCCTCCGGGACCGGGGAACCGAGGGCGCCGGCGAGGGCGCCCGCCATCGTGGCGGTGGAGTCGCAGTCCCGGCCGTAGTTGACGCAGCCCAGGACCGCCTGCCGGTAGTCGCCGCCGGAGACGAGCAGCATGCCCAGGGCGACGGGGAGTTCCTCGATCGAGTGCAGACGGGAGGGGCGGCGGGCGGCGAGCGACGGGTTGCGGTAGTCGGGGCCCACCGTGTCGTAGGGGGCGACCGCCTCCCGGATCGGGACCAGCGCCGACTCGAAGTCCCGGTGGCCGCTCGCCACGTGGCAGACCCGGTCGATCGCCTCCCGCGTGCCGTCCTTCGCCAGGTCCAGGCACGCGGCGACCACCGCCTCCGGTGTCGCCTCCGGCGTGGCCGCCGCCGCCACCGCCGCCGCGAACACCCCGGCCGCCTCACGGCCGTACGACGACTGGTGCGCGCCGGCGACGTCCAGCGCCTCGGCGTACGCGGCCGCCGGGTGGGCCGCGTTGACCAGGCCGACGGGGGCCATGTACATCGCCGCGCCGCAGTTGACGATGTTGCCGGTGCCCGCCTCCCGGGGGTCGGCGTGACCGTAGGCCAGCCGGGCCACCAGCCACTTCTCCGCCAGGAAGATCCGCTGCAGCGGGAGGGCCTCCGCCTCCAGCTCCGGGATCCAGCGCGGGGTGGTCATCAGGTCGGGGACCAGGTGGTCGGCGATCGCGTAAGCGTCCAGGTGGTCGCGGACCCGGGCGTACACCCGGACCAGGGCATGGGTCATCAGGGTGTCGTCGGTGACGTGCCCGTCGCCCTTGTGGTACGGCGCGATCGGCCGGGCGGTGCGCCAGGCCTCGCCGTTCCAGGGGCCGACGATGCCGTGGACGCGGCCGCCGTGGCGCTCGGCGATCTGGTCGGGCGAGTAGCCCTCGACGGGGCCGCCGAGCGCGTCGCCGACGGCGGCGCCGACCAGCGCCCCGGTGATCCGCTCGTCCAGGCCGGCCCCGCTGCTTTCTTCTCCTTTGGGCAACATATCCCGAATCATCCTCCTGGTCGGTCCCGTTGCGTGGCTTCCAGGAGTCCGGCGAGTTCCACCAGGTCGGTGCCGGTCAGGCGGGGCAGGGCGCAGCCGGAGAGGGTGCGGCAGGCGTCCCGCCAGGCCCGCGGGATCGCCCCGCCGCCGCCCAGCGCGCCGGTCAGGGCACCGACCAGGGCGGGGGCGGAGTCGGCGACCCGGGACAGACAGGCCGCGGCGGGGACCGCCTCGCCGATCCGGCCGCGGGCCGCGGTGGCCAGGGCCAGGGCGACCGGGACGGTCTCGGCGGCGGCGATGCCGTAGCTGTAGACGTGGTCGACGATCTGGTGCTCGAGCAGCGGGACCAGGCCGAAGGCGGTGTCGGTGTCCTCGACGAGGGCCAGCGCGTGGCGGGCGTTGCGGCCGATCTCCGTCCCCGCGGGCAGCTCGGCGAGCGCCGCCGCCACGCAGGCCCCGGCCCCGGCCCCGGCGAGCGCCAGCGCCAGGGCCGCCGCCATCGCCCGGGCGCCGTGCACGCCGTCGCCGTCCTGGGTGTAGCGGGCGTCGAACTCGGCGAGGTCGGCGGCGCGTGCGGGATCGCCGGGGTGGGCCACGGCGAGCACGCAGGCCCGTACACAGGCCGCGTCGTCGAAGTAGTGCGGGTTGTCGTGGCCGGTGGCGGGCGGGCGCAGGCCGGCGGCGAGGTTGCCGAGTCCGGCGCGGACCGAGATCCGGGCGCGCAGCGGCAGCACCGCCGACTCCACCTCGGGGGCGCGTTCGGCGGCCGCCGCGACCTCGGAGGCGACGGCGGTCCAGGTCAGGTCGATGGCGGCACGCATCCGGCGGTCCCGGCTCAGGTCCCCGAGCGCGCTGTCGTCCCCGGCGCGCAGCACCGCCTCCGCCGCGAACGCCGCCCACTCGGCGTCGTCGGAAGGGCCGAGCCGTAGCGGCTCCGGCGGCTGGTTCAGCGCGATCGGCACCGGCAGCGTGGTCGTCGCGTTGTGCTCGGCGAAGGTGTCCAGCTCGCGGGTGAGCCGCCGGGTCCACTCGGGCATCCGGGCGGCCCGGTGCCGAGCGGCCGGCCACCCGGCGGCGTCCCCGGCCGCGAGCCCGAGGAGCAGCCCTTCGACCCGGCGGCTCACGACCGCACCTCGCGCCCCGGCGCCCCGGCACCCGCGGGCCCGACCTGGCAGCCGGCGGTGGGGCAGCCGGCGGTGGCGTGTCCGGCGGTGGCGTGTCCGGGGTGGGGGTCTTCGTTCCGGCGCGTCATGGCCGTACCTCGCTGTTCGGTTCCCCGGCACGGGCGGTGGTGCTCGGGCGGCCACCGCCGGGATGGCCGGCCTGGGTGGGGAGGCGGCCGCGGTGGGCGGGGCCGGGGTGGAGGGCTTCGGCGCGGCGGGTCATGGCCGTACCTCGCTGTCCAGGTCACCGGCACCGGCGGTGGCCAGCAGGCGTCGGGCGTCGAGGAGTTGTTCCACCGTCGGCAGGAAGTCGGGGACCACCACTTCCGCCCCCCACTTCCCGCCCTCCTCCGGCACCAGCAGCTCGGCCACGTCCAGCACGTGGTGGCCCGCCATGGAGGGCAGGCAGCTGCCGCGGGCCGGGCCGATCGCGGCGGCCCAGTCGGCGGGGATCGCCGAGACGCCCTGCGTCGCCCCGGCCAGGGCTCCCGCGACCGCGGCCGTGGTGTCGGCGTCGCGGCCCATGTTCACGGCCGTGAGCACCGCCTCCCGCAGGTCGCCGTCGGCCGCCGCGTACGCGCCGAAGGCCAGGGCGACCGCTTCGGGGGCCAGGTCGGTCCAGGGGTAGCCGCCGATGACGACGGCGGACCGCACCGCGCGTTCCCCGCGGTGCGCGACGGCCACCGCCCGGCGCAGGGAGCGGGCCGTCCAGGAGTCCTCCGGGACCACCGCGAGGGCGGCGGCCACCACGGCGACGGCCGGCGCGCCCGCCATCGCCGCCGCGACCCCGGCCGCCACCGCCTGGCCGCCGTATATGCCCTCGCCCTCGTGACTGACCGAACCGTCGATCGCCACCAGCCGGGCCGCCTCGGCCGGGCGGCCCGCCGCGAACACCCCGAAGGGTGCCGCCCGCATCGCCAGGCCGTCGCTCCACGCGTGGCGGTGCTGGGCGGAGATGGGGGCGGCCAGGCCCCGGCGGAGGTTCTCCAGGGTGCCGCGCTCACTGAAGCCCGCGCCCCGGAACGGCCCCTCGTGGCCGTCGGCGATCCACTCGTGCCAGGCCGCCTCGACGTGGGCCGGGGTGAGCGCCGAGCCGTGCCGGGCCAGCAGGAGGCCGGAGAAGATCGCGTACTCGGTGTCGTCCGTGCCCGCCGGCCTCTCGGTCACGTATCCGGTGATGCGGCCCCAGCGGGCGCGGATCTCGGAGGGCTTCATGTTCTCGGCCGGTGCCCCGAGCGCGTCCCCGACGGCCAGACCGAGCAGTGCGCCGCGCGCCCGTTCGCGGACCGACGCCGCCGGTGCCACAGGAGCCGGTGCGACAGGGGCCGATGCCATGCGGGCCTCACCTCCGGGGGAGCTCCGCCCGGGGCGCGGAGCCCTTTGCGGGAGGTGTCCCACGGGAGCGGCCCGGTAGCGCCTCCGCCGCCGCCAAGTCACCCGGTCGGGGCCAAAACCGCAGGTTAGCCGAGCCTTTCCTTGCTGGCGGGAGAGGAATTCACGGCGTAGATTCAGCGTTGTCGAAAAGTAGAACTCGTCCAAAGTTAGCTTTGGCTAAGCTTCCCTGGGGGGACCCCGTATGGCCATCATCGAGACCGAGGCGGCGCTGCACGAGGCGCACCGCGACAACCACACGCACCGCGATGTGAACGGCGGCTGGCTGCGCCCCGCCGTCTTCGGCGCGATGGACGGCCTGGTCTCCAACCTCGCCCTGCTGACCGGCGTCGCGGGCGGTTCGGTCGGCCCGCACACCATGGTGATCACCGGGCTCGCCGGCCTGGCCGCCGGGGCCTTCTCCATGGCGGCCGGTGAGTACACCTCCGTCGCCTCGCAGCGCGAACTCGTCGAGGCCGAGCTGGCTGTCGAACGCCGTGAGCTGCGCAAGCACCCCCAGGCCGAGGAGGCCGAGCTGGCCGGCCTCTACGAGGCGCGCGGTGTCGAGCCGGAGCTGGCCCGCGAGGTGGCCCGGCAGCTGTCCCGCGATCCCGAGCAGGCACTGGAGATACACGCCCGCGAGGAGCTGGGCATCGACCCCGCCGACCTGCCGTCGCCGCTGGTCGCGGCCGTGTCCTCGTTCGGGTCCTTCGCGCTGGGCGCCCTGCTGCCCGTACTGCCGTACCTGCTGGGCGCGACCGTGCTGTGGCCGGCCGTGCTGCTGGCCCTCGCCGGGCTGTTCGGCTGCGGCGCGGTGGTGGCCAGGGTGACCGCGCGCACCTGGTGGTTCAGTGGGCTGCGGCAGCTCGCGCTCGGCGGCGCCGCGGCCGGTGTGACGTACGTCCTGGGCAGTTTGTTCGGAACGGCCGTAGGATAGTAAGGCCGCTACTTATGCGATGGGCCGTATAAGTAGCCGTTACTCGCTGGTTTCGAATGCTTAACCACCGGGCATGAGCCGTAAGCGCTGCCGGCAATGACGCCTGTCGTGCACCCGTGGGGCGGGCGAAGACGCCTTTCCCCACCCCTCGGGCCGACCGACACCGATCCGACCGATCGTGTCCGGACCGGTCACCCCACACCTCCACCACGTCGTGCGGTACCCCCCGTCCGCCACCTCGTGGTGTCCGCATGTTGGAACGCGGTATCCGCTTCCCGAGAACCGCTCCATCATGTAACCTGCACGAAATTTTGCACTCACGCAGAGGGCCAGCGTCGTCCCTCGGCACTTGCACATGCCACATGACGACGACGGGAGAGCCGATGCGTACGCCGCGCCAGCCGTCCCAGCATTCCGCGAATGGCCAGAACTGGTCGTTCATGGATGCTCGCCCTGCTGCGCAGGGTATGTACGACCCCCGCAACGAGCACGACGCCTGCGGCGTCGGCTTCGTGGCCAACCTCACCGGCGAGGCGAGCCACGCGCTGGTCGAGCAGGCGCTCACGGTTCTGCGCAACCTCGAGCACCGCGGCGCCACCGGCTCCGAGCCCGACTCCGGCGACGGCGCGGGCCTCCTCTCGCAGGTGCCGGACGCCTTCTTCCGCGAGGTGGCCGGATTCGACCTCCCCGCGGCGGGCTCGTACGCCGTCGGTATCGCCTTCCTGCCGGAGCAGGAGTCCCAGGACGCCGTCTCGAAGATCGAGACGATCGCCGCCGAGGAAGGCCTGACGGTCCTCGGCTGGCGCGAGGTCCCGGTCGCCCCGGAACTGCTCGGCCCCACCGCCCGCGCCACCATGCCTGCCTTCCGGCAGGTGTTCGTCACCGCCGGAGCCAGCGAGGGCATCGCGCTGGACCGCAAGGCGTTCGTCCTGCGCAAGCGCGCCGAGCGTGAGGCGGGCGTCTACTTCCCGTCGCTGTCGGCCCGCACGATCGTCTACAAGGGCATGCTGACCACCGGCCAGCTCGAGCCCTTCTTCCCGGACCTGTCCGACCGCCGCTTCGCCTCCGCGATCGCGCTCGTGCACTCCCGGTTCTCCACGAACACCTTCCCCAGCTGGCCGCTCGCACACCCGTACCGCTTCGTCGCGCACAACGGTGAGATCAACACCGTCAAGGGCAACCGCAACTGGATGCGCGCCCGCGAGTCCCAGCTGGCATCCGACCTCTTCGGGTCCGACGACAAGGCCATCGAGCGCATCTTCCCGGTGTGCACGCCCGACGCCTCCGACTCGGCGTCCTTCGACGAGGTGCTCGAACTGCTGCACCTCGGCGGCCGCTCGCTGCCGCACTCCGTGCTGATGATGATCCCGGAGGCGTGGGAGAACCACGACTCCATGGACCCGGCCCGGCGCGCCTTCTACCAGTACCACTCCACGATGATGGAGCCCTGGGACGGCCCGGCCACCGTCACCTTCACCGACGGCACCCAGGTCGGTGCCGTCCTCGACCGCAACGGCCTGCGCCCCGGCCGCTACTGGGTCACCGACGACGGCCTCGTCGTGCTCGGCTCCGAGGTCGGCGTCCTCGACATCGACCCCGCCAAGGTCGTCCGCAAGGGCCGCCTCCAGCCCGGCCGCATGTTCCTCGTGGACACCGCCGAGCACCGCATCATCGAGGACGACGAGATCAAGGCGCAGCTCGCCGCCGAGCACCCCTACGCGGAGTGGCTGGAGGCCGGCGAGATCGAGCTGGGCGACCTGCCCGAGCGCGAGCACATCGTCCACACCCACGCCTCGGTCACCCGCCGCCAGCAGACCTTCGGCTACACCGAGGAGGAGCTGCGCGTCATCCTGGCGCCGATGGCCAAGGCCGGCGCCGAGCCGATCGGCTCCATGGGCACCGACTCGCCGATCGCGGCCCTCTCCGAGCGCCCGCGGCTGCTCTTCGACTACTTCACCCAGCTGTTCGCGCAGGTCACCAACCCGCCGCTGGACGCCATCCGCGAGGAACTGGTCACCTCGCTGCGCTCCGCGCTGGGCCCGCAGGGCAACCTGCTCGACCCGACGGCCGCCTCCTGCCGGTCCGTCCTGCTGCCCTTCCCGGTGATCGACAACGACGAGCTGGCCAAGCTCATCCACATCAACGCCGACGGCGACATGCCCGGCTTCAAGGCCGCGACCCTCTCCGGTCTGTACCGGGTCTCCGGCGGCGGTGACGCCCTCGCCGCGCGCATCGACGAGATCTGCGCCGAGGCCGACGCCGCCATCGAGAACGGCGCCCGTCTGATCGTCCTGTCGGACCGCCACTCCGACGCCGAGCACGCGCCGATCCCCTCGCTGCTGCTCACCGCGGCCGTCCACCACCACCTCATCCGCACCAAGCAGCGCACCCAAGTGGGCCTGCTGGTCGAGGCCGGCGACGTCCGCGAGGTCCACCACGTCGCCCTGCTCATCGGCTACGGGGCCGCCGCGGTCAACCCCTACCTGGCGATGGAGTCCGTCGAGGACCTGGTCCGCGCGGGCACCTTCCTGCCGGGCATGGAGCCCGAGCAGGCCATCCGCAACCTGATCTACGCCCTCGGCAAGGGCGTGCTGAAGGTCATGTCCAAGATGGGCATCTCCACCGTCGCCTCCTACCGCGGCGCCCAGGTCTTCGAGGCCGTCGGCCTCGACGAGGCCTTCGTCGAGAAGTACTTCAACGGCACCGCCACCAAGATCGGCGGCGTCGGCATCGACGTCATCGCCAAGGAGGTCGCCGCCCGCCACGCCAAGGCCTACCCCGCCTCCGGAATCGCTCCCGCGCACCGCGCGCTGGACATCGGCGGCGAGTACCAGTGGCGCCGTGAGGGCGAGCCGCACCTGTTCGACCCGGAGACGGTCTTCCGCCTCCAGCACTCCACGCGCACCGGCCGGTACGACATCTTCAAGAAGTACACGGACCGCGTGAACGAGCAGTCCGAGCGGCTGATGACGCTGCGCGGCCTGTTCGGCTTCAAGAGCGGTGCCGAGGGCAGGCAGCCGATCTCCATCGACGAGGTCGAGCCGGCCAGCGAGATCGTCAAGCGCTTCTCCACCGGCGCCATGTCGTACGGCTCCATCTCGCGCGAGGCGCACGAGACCCTCGCCATCGCCATGAACCAGCTGGGCGGCAAGTCCAACACCGGTGAGGGCGGCGAGGACCCCGAGCGCCTGTACGACCCGGCGCGCCGCTCGGCCATCAAGCAGGTCGCCTCCGGCCGGTTCGGTGTGACCTCCGAGTACCTGGTCAACGCGGACGACATCCAGATCAAGATGGCCCAGGGCGCCAAGCCCGGCGAGGGCGGCCAGCTGCCCGGCCACAAGGTCTACCCGTGGGTCGCCAAGACCCGGCACTCGACCCCGGGCGTCGGCCTGATCTCCCCGCCGCCGCACCACGACATCTACTCCATCGAGGACCTGGCCCAGCTGATCCACGACCTGAAGAACGCGAACCCGCAGGCGCGGATTCACGTCAAGCTGGTCTCGGAGGTCGGCGTCGGCACGGTCGCCGCGGGTGTGTCGAAGGCGCACGCGGACGTGGTGCTGATCTCCGGCCACGACGGCGGTACCGGCGCCTCCCCGCTGACCTCGCTGAAGCACGCGGGCGGCCCCTGGGAGCTCGGCCTGGCCGAGACCCAGCAGACCCTGCTGCTCAACGGTCTGCGCGACCGCATCGTCGTGCAGACCGACGGCCAGCTGAAGACCGGCCGTGACGTGGTCATCGCCGCGCTGCTGGGCGCCGAGGAGTTCGGTTTCGCGACCGCCCCGCTCGTCGTCTCCGGCTGCATCATGATGCGCGTCTGCCACCTGGACACCTGCCCGGTCGGCGTTGCCACCCAGAACCCGGTGCTGCGCGAGCGCTTCTCCGGCAAGGCCGAGTACGTGGTGAACTTCTTCCAGTTCATCGCCGAGGAGGTCCGCGAGATCCTCGCCGAGCTGGGCTTCCGCTCCATCGAGGAGGCCGTCGGCCACGCGGAGGCGCTCGACGTCACCCGTGCCGTCGACCACTGGAAGGCGCAGGGCCTGGACCTGGAGCCGCTGTTCCACGTGCCCGAGCTGGCCGAGGGCGCGGTGCGCCACCAGGTGGTCGCTCAGGACCACGGCCTGGAGAAGGCGCTGGACAACGAGCTGATCAAGCTCGCCGCCGACGCGCTGGCCGCCGACTCGGCGACCGACGCCCAGCCGGTGCGCGCCCAGGTCGCCATCCGCAACATCAACCGCACGGTCGGCACCATGCTCGGCCACGAGGTGACGAAGAGGTTCGGCGGTGCCGGTCTGCCCGACGACACCATCGACATCACCTTCACCGGCTCCGCGGGCCAGTCCTTCGGCGCCTTCCTGCCGCGCGGTGTCACGCTGCGTCTGGAGGGCGACGCCAACGACTACGTCGGCAAGGGCCTGTCCGGCGGCCGCGTGATCGTCCGTCCGGACCGGGGCGCCGACCACCTCGCCGAGTACTCGACGATCGCGGGCAACACGATCGCCTACGGCGCGACCGGCGGCGAGCTGTTCCTGCGCGGCCGTACCGGTGAGCGGTTCTGCGTCCGCAACTCCGGCGCGCTGGTGGTCTCGGAAGGCGTGGGCGACCACGGATGCGAGTACATGACCGGTGGTCAGGCGGTGGTCCTCGGCGAGACGGGCCGCAACTTCGCGGCCGGCATGTCCGGTGGTGTCGCCTACGTGATCGACCTCGACCGCCACAACGTCAACGCCGGCAACCTCGGCTCGGTCGAGGCGCTGGACGACGCCGACAAGCAGTGGCTGCACGACGTGGTGCGCCGTCACGCCGAGGAGACCGGCTCGACGGTCGCGGAGAAGCTGCTGGCCGACTGGGACCAGGCCGCGGCCCGCTTCAGCAAGATCATCCCCAGCACGTACAAGGCAGTGCTCGCCGCCAAGGACGCCGCCGAGCGAGCCGGTCTCACCGAGACCGAGACCCACGAGAAGATGATGGAGGCGGCGATCAATGGCTGACCCCAAGGGCTTCCTGCAGTACGGCCGTGAGGTCGCCACGACCCGCCCCGTCGAAGAGCGCGTCAAGGACTGGAACGAGGTCTACGTCCCCGGCTCCCTGCTGCCGATCATCAGCAAGCAGGCCAGCCGGTGCATGGACTGCGGCATCCCGTTCTGCCACAACGGCTGTCCGCTGGGGAACCTGATCCCCGAGTGGAACGACTACGCCTACCGCGAGGACTGGGCGGCCGCCTCGGAGCGTCTGCACGCGACGAACAACTTCCCGGAGTTCACCGGCCGCCTCTGCCCGGCCCCCTGCGAGTCGGCGTGCGTGCTGGGCATCAACCAGCCGCCGGTCACCATCAAGAACGTCGAGGTCTCGATCATCGACAAGGCGTGGGAGACCGGGGACGTCGCCCCGCAGATCCCCGAGCGCCTGTCCGGCAAGACCGTCGCCGTCGTCGGCTCGGGCCCGGCCGGCCTGGCCGCGGCCCAGCAGCTCACCCGGGCCGGCCACACGGTCGCGGTGTACGAGCGCGCGGACCGCATCGGCGGCCTGCTGCGCTACGGCATCCCCGAGTTCAAGATGGAGAAGCGGCACATCAACCGCCGTATCGAGCAGATGCGCGCGGAGGGCACCCGGTTCCGCACCGGCATCGAGATCGGCCGCGACCTCAAGTCGACCGACCTGAAGAAGCGGTACGACGCGGTGGTGCTGGCGGTCGGCGCGACGACCGCCCGTGACCTGCCCGTGCCCGGCCGCGAGCTCAAGGGCATCTACCAGGCGATGGAGTACCTGCCCCTGTCCAACAAGGTGCAGGAGGGCGACTACGTCACCGCCCCGATCTCGGCCGAGGGCAAGCACGTCGTCGTCATCGGCGGCGGTGACACCGGCGCGGACTGCGTGGGCACCGCCCACCGCCAGGGCGCGGCCTCCGTCACCCAGCTGGAGATCATGCCCCGCCCGAACGACGAGCGGCACCCGACGAACCAGCCCTGGCCGACCTTCCCGATCCTCTACAAGGTCACCTCGGCCCACGAGGAGGGCGGCGAGCGCATCTACTCGGTGTCCACCACCCACTTCGAGGGCGACGAGGACGGCAACGTGCAGTGGCTGCACCTGGCCGAGGTGGACTTCGTCGACGGCAAGCTGACCCGGAAGCCGGGCACGGAGCGCAAGATCCCCGCCCAGCTGGTCACCCTCGCGATGGGCTTCACCGGCACCGACCGTGACAACGGCCTGGTCGAGCAGTTCGGCCTGGACCTCGACGAGCGCGGCAACATCGCCCGCGACGCCGACTTCCAGACCAATGTGCCGGGCGTGTTCGTGGCCGGCGACGCCGGCCGCGGCCAGTCCCTCATCGTGTGGGCCATCGCGGAGGGCCGCTCGGCCGCCCGCGGCGTCGACCGCTTCCTCACCGGAGCGAGCGAGCTGCCGGCCCCGATCCGCCCGACGGACCGTGCGCTGACGGTCTGACGGCCATGGGGTGACCCCCCACAGACGTCCCGTACAACGGCGTACGGAACACAGACGGCGCCTGCCCCAGTCCCCGACCGGACCTCGGGCAGGCGCCGCCGCCTTTCCCAGGGCAGTTCTCCTCAGGCCAGTGCGGACGCCTTCGCCCAGGTCAGCACCAGCAGCAGCGCCAGCAGCGCCACGCACACCCCCGCCTGCACCAGCGTCCGCCGGCCGTCACGAGGGGCGTACGCGTACGCCAGTGTCAGCACGCCGCCCGCCAGCAGGCCGCCGAGGTGGCCCTGCCAGGAGGTGAGGCCGGCGGAGATCAGCAGCCACAGCAGCAGACCGCCCATGAAGCGGTTGACGTCGTCCATGCCGGAGCCCAGGCGGCGGGCCATGACGTAGTACGCGGCGCCGAGCCCGAAGATCGCCCCGGACGCGCCGACCACGAGGTCCTGCGGAGCGAGCAGCAGGACCAGGACCGAGCCGCCGAGCGCGGACAGCAGGTACAGGGCGAGGTAGCGGACGCGGCCCAGCTGCCCTTCGACGACCCGGCCGATGTTCCACAGCGCGACCATGTTCATCACGATGTGCAGGATCCCGAACGTGCCGTCCGTGGGCGGGCTGTGCAGGAACGCGCCGGTCAGCAGGCGGTACCACTCGCCGTGCGCGACACCCTCCGGGAGGTAGCCCGCAGGCACGGTGCCCAGCATCCCGAACCGGCCCACGACCGACGGCCGCACCAGCTCCGTCAGGTACGCCAGTACGTTCAGCCCGATGAGCACGTACGTCACCAGGGGCACGGCGGTGATCCGCCCGCCGAACGCCGTCCGTGCCTGGCGCACCGACCGGGCGCCCTCCTTCACGCACTCCACGCACTGGTGGCCCACGGCGGCCTCCCGCATGCAGGCGGGGCAGATGGAGCGGTCGCAGCGGGTGCAGCGGACGTGGGACTCCACCTTGGGGTGGCGGTAGCAGGTGGTGACGGCGGGCGCGGCCGGTCCGGCGGACGCGCCGGGCCCGGGGGGCTGGGTGGACTCGGTGGACTGGGCGGACTCGGCTGACTCGGGTGCCACGGCCGGCTCCTCGGAAGGGTGGGGACGGATGAGCCGGTGGGGACGGCGGCGATCAAGATAGCGAACGGTGCGGCCCGGGTGGGAAGGTGGGGCCATGGTCGCGATCAGTCTCAGCAGGGTGGAGCAGACGGCGCCCGCGCTGGTCAGCCTGTACAAGAGCGCCGGAGCGTCCCTCGCCCGGCACGGTCTGGACGGGCTGCGGGCCGCCGTCTACCTCGTGGTGGACTACTCCGGTTCCATGAAGCCGTACTACGACGACGGCAGCGTGCAGGCGCTCGCCGACCGCGTGCTGGGCCTGTCCGCCCACCTGGACGACGACGGCCGGGTGCCGGTGGTGTTCTTCTCGACCGGCATCGACGCGGTCACCGACATCTCCCTCGCCGACCACCACGGGCGGGTCGGGCGGATCGCGGCCGGGCTCGGCCACATGGGCAGGACCAGCTACCACCTGGCGATGGACGCCGTGCTCGACCACTACCTCGACAGTGGTTCCCGCGACCCCGCCCTCGTCGTCTTCCAGACCGACGGCGGTCCGGCCGACAAGCTCGCCGCCGAACGGTACCTGTGCAAGGCGGCGAAGCTGCCCCTGTTCTGGCAGTTCATCGGCTTCGGCGACCCCGGCGGCAAGCAGTTTGGGTTCCTGCGCGGACTCGACGAGCTGGCCGTGCCGCAGAAGCGCGCCGTCGACAACGCCGGGTTCTTCCCCGCGGGCACCGACCCGCGGACCGTGCCCGACGCCGAACTGTACGACCGTCTGGTGGGTGAGTTCCCCACGTGGCTGGTGGCCGCCCGGGCCGCGGGGATCGTCGCGGACTGACGGGGCTCACCAGCGGCCGCCACCCCCGCCGAGCACCACGTCCCGGCACTCGTCCGGGCCGCCCCAGGCGGTGCGCAGGGCCCGGGCGCGGGTCAGCCAGAGGGACAGGTCGTACTCCGCCGTGTAGCCGATGGCGCCGTGCAGCTGCAGCGCCGCACGGGCCGTGCCGTACGCCGCCTCGCACGCGCTCAGCTTGGCGGCGGCCACGTCCACCGGATCCATCGTCAGGGCGGCACCGAAGAGAAGGGGACGGGCGAACTCCAGGGCGATCTTCGCGTCGGCCAGCCGGTGCTTCACCGCCTGGAAGGAGCCTATGGGGACGCCGAACTGGGTGCGCTGCTTGACGTACGCGAGGGTTCTGTCCAGCAGCGCGAGCCCGACGCCCAGCGCCTGCGCGGCGGTGGCCAGCCGGGCCCAGACCACGGCCCGCGCCACGTGCGGTTCGCGGGTGAGGAGTTCGCCGCCCGGGGTGAGCGCGGTGAGGCGGCGCGCGGGGTCCAGGCAGGCGCGGACCGGGCCGGGCCCGGGCGAGCGGCGCAGGCCGTCGGGGGAGAGGGCGAGGTGGAGGGCCGCCGCGTCGCCGTCCAGGGCGTACTCCGTGAGGGCGACCGTGGCCATCGTCCCGCCCGCGACGAGCCGGGGCAGGAACCGCTCGGCCAGACCCGGCCCGCTGAGCAGCACGGCGGCCGCCACCGTCTCCACCAGCGGGCCGGGCACCGCGTGCCTGCCCAGCTCCACGAAGGCGACCGCGAGCTCCACGGGCAGGGCGCCCATCCCGTCGTACGCCTCCTCGACCGCCAGTCCGAACACCCCCGCCTCGGCGATCCGGTTCCACAGCGCCCGCCCGCTCGTGTGGTCGCCGCTGCTCCAGTCCCGGATCACCGACGGGGTGCCGGCCGCGGTCAGCATCGCGTGCAGCGAGTCGGCGAGGGCGCGCTGCTCGGGGTCGAGGAGGAAGCGCATCAGCGGCGTCCCTTCGGCAGGCCGAGCAGGCGCTCGGCGACGATGTCCCGCTGGATCTCGTTCGTGCCCGCGTAGAGGGGACCGGCGAGCGCGAAGACGTACCCCTGCGACCAGGCGGAGTCCGCCCACTCGCCCTCGACACCGAGGAGGTCGAGGGCGGTCTCGTGCAGCGCCAGGTCGTACTCGGACCAGAAGACCTTGTTCAGGCTGGACTCCGGGCCGAGTCGGTCCCCGTCGAGGAAGCGGCAGGCGGCCCCGTAGGTGAACAGCTGGTAGGCGCGGGCGCCCACGAGGGCATCGGCCACGCGGGCGCGTGCGCAGTGCGGACCGCCCCCTTCCCGCCACAGGGCGTGCAGCCGGTCGGCGGCGGCGAGGAAGCGGCCCGGGGAGCGCAAGGTGAGGCCGCGTTCGTTGCCCGCCGTCGACATCGCGATCCGCCAGCCCTGGCCGGGCTCGCCGATCACGTCCGCGTCCGGCACGAACACCTCGTCCAGGAACAGCTCCGCGAAGGCGGGCTTGCCGTCCAGACGGCCGATCGGACGGACCGTGACGCCGGAGGCGCGCAGGTCGAACATGAGGTAGGTCAGGCCCTGGTGCGGCTTCGGGGCGTCCGGGTCGCTGCGGAACAGGCCGAAGGCGCGGTCGGCGAACGCGGCCCGCGACGACCAGGTCTTCTGCCCGCTGAGCAGCCAGCCACCGTCGGTGCGTGACGCCCTGGAGGTGAGCGAGGCCAGATCCGAGCCCGCCTCCGGCTCCGACCACGCCTGCGCCCAGACCACCTCACCGGTCGCCATGGGCGGCAGCACGCGCGCCCGCTGCTCCTCGGTGCCGTGCTCGAGGAGGGTCGGCGCCAGCAGGCTGATGCCGTTCTGGCTCACCCGGCCCGGCGCGCCCGCCCGGTAGTACTCCTCCTCGAAGACCAGCCACCTCAGCAGGCCGGCGTCCCGTCCGCCGTACTCCGCCGGCCAGTCGACGACCGACCAGCGGTCCGCGGCCAGTTCGGCCTCCCACGCGCGGTGGGCCGCGAAGCCCTCCGCCGTCTCCAGGGACGGCAGCGGCCGGCTGGGCACATGCGCCCCGAGCCAGGCCCGGGCCTCGGCGCGGAACCGCTCGTCCGCCGGATCGTGGGTGAGGTCCACGGTCGCGTCACCGTCCTTCCGCATCTTCCCTAACAAGTGTTTGGTAGGTTAGCGTGGCCCTATGACAGGCGTCGAGAGCCCGGCCTACGAGCCCGGGCACGGGCTGCTGAAGGGGCGCACCGCCGTCATCACCGCGGCTGCCGGCGCAGGGATCGGCGGGGCCACCGCACGCCGCTTCCTGGAGGAGGGCGCACACGTCCTGATCAGCGACGCGCACACCCGCCGGCTGAAGGAGCACGAGGCCGAGCTGAGCCGGGAATTCCCCGGAGCCGTGGCGGCCCTGCCCTGCGACGTCACCGACGAGTCCCAGGTGCGGGCCCTGTTCGACACGGCCGTGGAGGCACACGGGCAACTGGACGTCGTCGTCAACAACGCCGGGCTCGGCGGGACCTCGCACCTCGTCGACATGACCGACGAGCAGTGGTCCCGCGTCCTGGACGTGACGCTGAACGGCACCTTCCGCTGCACCAGGGCGGCCCTGCGCGCCATGAAGGAGACCAGGAGCGGCGTGATCGTCAACAACGCCTCCGTGGCCGGCTGGCGCGCCCAGGCCGGGCAGGCGCACTACGCCGCCGCGAAGGCCGGGGTGATGGCGCTGACCCGGTGCGCGGCGATCGAGGCGGCCGAGTACGGGGTGCGGGTCAACGCGGTCGCGCCGAGCCTCGCCATGCACCCGCACCTGGCCAAGGTGACGACGCCCGGACTGCTGGCGGAACTGACCGCGCGCGAGGCCTTCGGGCGGTACGCCGAGCCCTGGGAGGTGGCCAACGTGATCGTGTTCCTGGCGTCCGGCTACTCCTCGTACCTGACCGGCGAGGTCGTCTCCGTGAGCAGCCAGCATGCCTAGGGCCCGTCGTCACAAGGGCCCTGGGCCGACAATGGTCCCGTGCCGACCAAGAAGAAGCCCCAGGTGACCGCCGCGAGCAGGCCCGGGGCCGCCGCCGCTCACGACCGCCGCCGCGAACTGCTGGACACCGCCGCCGAGGTCTTCGCCGAGCAGGGCTACAACGCCACCACCGTCCGCAAGATCGCCGACCACGCGGGCATGCTCGCGGGCAGCCTCTACTACCACTTCGACTCCAAGGAATCGATGCTGGAGGAGATCCTGCGGACCTTCCTCGACGAACTCTGGGACGGCTACGACACCGTCCTGGCCGCCCGGCTCGGGCCCCGCGAGACGCTCGAGGCACTCGTCACCGAGTCCTTCCGGGAGATCGACCGGCACCGCGCCGCCGTCGCGATCTACCAGAAGGAGAGCAAGCAACTGGTCGCGCAGCAACGGTTCACGTTCCTCGCCGAATCGCAGCGCAAGTTCGAGAAGGCGTGGCTGTCCACCCTGCAACGCGGGGTCGCCGCGCACGTCTTCCGGGCCGACCTCGACGTCCGGCTCACCTACCGGTTCGTCCGCGACACCGTGTGGGTCGCCGCGTCCTGGTACCGGCCCGGCGGACAGCACAGCCCGGAGGAGATCGCCCGGCAGTACCTGTCGATGGTGCTGGACGGGATCGCCGTACGCGAATAGCCCTTATCTGCGAGGGAGTTTTCATGGCCGAGGCCTACATCGTCGAAGCGGTCCGCACACCCGTCGGGCGGCGCGGGGGAGGGCTCAGCGGGGTCCACCCGGCCGACCTCGGCGCGCACGTGCTGAAGGAGCTCGTCGCCCGCGCGGCAGTGGACCCGGCCGCCGTCGAGGACGTCGTCTTCGGCTGCCTGGACGCGGTGGGCCCGCAGGCGGGCGACATCGCCCGGACCTGCTGGCTGGCGGCCGGACTGCCCGAGGAGGTGCCGGGCGTCACCGTCGACCGGCAGTGCGGCTCCTCGCAGCAGGCAGTGCACTTCGCCGCGCAGGCCGTGCTCTCCGGCACCCAGGATCTGGTCGTCGCGGGCGGCGTGCAGAACATGTCGCAGATCCCGATCGCCTTCGCCACCCGGCAGGCCGCCGAACCCCTGGGCTTCACCGAGGGCCCCTTCGCGGGCAGCGAGGGCTGGCGCGCCCGCTACGGCAGCCGCCCGGTGAACCAGTTCGCCGGCGCCGAGATGATCGCCGCGAAATGGGGGATCAGCCGCCAGGACCAGGAGGAGTTCGCCCTGCGCTCGCACCGGCGGGCGGTACGCGCCGCCGACGACGGCCGCTTCGCCCGGGAGAGCGTGCCCTACGGCGACGTCACCGCGGACGAGGGCCCGCGCCGGGACACTTCCCTGGAGAAGATGGCCGCGCTCAAGCCGGTCATCGACGGCGGCACCGTCACCGCCGCCTGCTCCTCCCAGGTCTCCGACGGCGCCGCGGCCCTGCTGCTGGCCTCGGAGCGGGCCGTACGGGAGCACGGCCTGCGCCCGCGTGCCCGCGTGCACCACCTCTCCGTGCGCGGCGAGGACCCCATCCGCATGCTCACCGCGCCCATCCCGGCCACCGCGCACGCCCTGAAGAAGACCGGCATGACCCTCGACGACATCGACCTCGTCGAGATCAACGAGGCCTTCGCCCCCGTCGTCCTGGCCTGGCTGAAGGAGACCGGCGCGGACCCGGAGAAGGTCAACGTCAACGGCGGCGCCATCGCCCTCGGCCACCCGCTCGGCGCGACCGGCGCCCGCCTGATGACCACCCTGCTGCACGAACTGGAACGCACCGGCGGCCGGTTCGGACTCCAGACCATGTGCGAGGGCGGTGGCCAGGCCAATGTGACGATCATCGAGCGCATGTGATTCCCCGGGGGTGGTGCGAGCGTGGCTTCGCTGTCCGGCGGACGGAGTCCGACGCAGGCCCTCGAAGCCTGGGAGGCCCCCTGGGGCCGAGCGGTGCGAGGGGGTCGTCGGGGTGGGGTCCATGTGCGAGGGCGGTGGCCAGGCCAATGTGACGATCATCGAGAGACTGCGAGCCTCGCCCGTACCTCCTCCGCCTCCTCCATGATCCGCTCCACCAGCTCCGCGCACGACGGCAGGTCGTCGATCACCCCGGCGACCTGCCCGGACGCCATCACCCCGAGGTCCGTACGCCCGTCCACCATCGCGGACTTCAGCAGCATCGGCGTGTTCGCGGCGAGCAGGACCTGACTCCAGGACAGCTCCTTGCCGTGCTTGAGGGCCAGACCGTCGCGCACCATCCTCCGCCAGGTCAGCCCGGACAGCCGCCGGAACCCTGCCGCCCGCCGGACGGCGTGCAGCAGCGCCCGCGTGCGGCCGGACCGCTCCAGCGCGGCCACCAGATCGGTGCGCAGCATGCGGTGCGGCAGGCCGTCCACGGCCGTGGTGACGGTCACGTCCCTGACGCCGGCCGCGAGGTACCTGGCCTTGACCGCGTCCGGCACCGTCGACTCCGAGGTGAGCAGGAACCGCGTGCCCATCGCGATCCCCGCCGCCCCGTACGCCAGCGCCGCGACCAGTCCCCGCCCGTCGAAGAAGCCGCCCGCCGCCACGACGGGTATCCGCACCGCGTCCACCACCTGCGGCAGCAGCACGGTGGTCGCCACCTCGCCGGTGTGCCCGCCGCCCTCGCCGCCCTGCACGATCACCGCGTCCGCGCCCCAGGCCGCCACCTTCTCCGCGTGCCGCCGCGCCCCGACGGACGGGATCACGACCACGCCCGCCTCCTTCAGTTCCGCGATCAGCTCCCGGGAGGGCGCCAGGGCGAACGACGCCACCCGGACCCCCTCGTCGATGATCAGACGAACCCGGTCACCGGCATCGCCCGCGTCGGCCCGCAGGTTCACCCCGAACGGCGCGTCCGTGCGCGCGGCGACCTCGCGTACCGCCGCGCGCAACTGGTCGACGGTCATCGTCGCGGAGGCCAGGACGCCCAGCGCGCCCGCGTTCGCCGCCGCCGAGACCAGCCGCGGGCCCGCCACCCAGCCCATCCCCGTCTGCACCAGGGGGTGCCGGACGCCGACCAGCCGGGTGAACGCGGTCTCCATCAGCCCCGCACCCCCTCGGGGACCTCACGCGCGCGGCTGCCGCCCGGGTCGAGCACCTCGCGGATCAGCCGCAGCTCCTCGGCCGCCGGCTCCCGGGTCGCCGGCACCTCCTGAGGTGTCGCCAGCGGGAAACCCGTCGCCTCCGCCACCTGCGCCACGGTCACCCCCGGGTGCAGCGAGACCACCCGCATCGAGCGGTCGGGCGTGGCGAAGTCGAACACGCCCAGGTCGGAGACGATCCGCGGGATGCGGTGGTACCGGGCCGTGCCCGGATGCTCCGCGGCCCGGTCGTACCCCACCCCGCACACCATGTCGACCCGTTCCACGAACACCCGCCGGGAGTGCCTCGGTATCCAGTAACTCGTCGGGTTGTTCAGCGTGTTCAGCGGCGCCCCGCGCACGCCCAGCAGTTGCCGCCGGGGTCTCGCCCAGTCCCCGATGCAGGAGATGTTCTGGTTGCCGAAGCGGTCGATCTGGCCGGCCCCCATCATCACGTGCCGCCGCCCGCCGGCCACCAGTGTCAGGTGCTGCCGGTAGGGCAGCCAGCCCTCGGGCGTGCCGTCCGGCCGGACCAGCAGCGCCTCGCCGTCGGTCAGCAGCAGGTCCGGCGCGAAGGTGAGCCGCGCCAGCCGCGCACCCAGCGACGGGATCAGTCCCATGGGACTCGCCAGGATCTCGCCGGAGCCGCGCCAGGCGTCGGCGCAGGCGATCACGCAGTACTCGGCGCGGGTGGGACCCGTCATCGCTGCTCCTCCTGCCAGGCCCGCACCGCCGACCGGTACGCCTGCTCGTCCCCGCCGAGGAACCGCTCGGCGAACCCTGGCCAGGCAGCGGCCGCGTACGCCCGCTGGAAGTCCTCGTCCCGCTCGTAGTCGGGGACGCACGAGGTGAAGTGCGCACCGTTCGGCGCCTCCACGACACCGGTCACCACATGCCGCTTGACCAGCAGCGACTGTGGCGGCGCCGCCTTCGTCAGCTCGGCCGTGTCCACGATCCGCTCGCACGAGACGTAGGCCGCGTCCGCCGCCTCGCAGAACAGGTCGTCGAAGTACGGATCCGGGCCCAGGTACTGCCCGTTGCCCAGCCGGTCCGCGCGGCTGACGTGGACCAGGGCGGCGTCCAGCCGCAGCGCGGGCATCGCCACGAACGTCTCCCCGTCCTCGTACGGCGACGTGACCGTGCGCAGCCCGGGGTTCACCCGCATCACGTCCGAACCGATCCCCGCCCGCACCGGCAGGAAGGGCAGCCGGTTCGCCGCCGCGGTGAGCCCCCACATGAACATCCCCTCGTCCACCTCCACCAGCTCGAAGGCGCCCCGCTCGCGCGCCGCCCGGTAGTGCGGTTCGAGCGGCACGGAGTCGAGCGTGACGAAGGCGGCCACCAGCTTGCGGATCCGGCCCGCCGCGGCCAGCATCCCCACGTCCGGGCCGCCGTACGAGACGACGGTGAGGTCACCGATCCCGGACCGCAGCACGGCTCTGACCAGGGCCATCGGCTTGCGCCGGGACCCCCAGCCGCCGATGCCGAGGGTCATGCCGCTCTCCAGCCGCGCGACGACCTCGTCGGCGGTCATCGTCTTGTCCCCCACCTAAGCGCCCTCCTTCCCGAACGTGTCGCGGACCCGGCCGGCCACCCCGCTCACGGCCGCCTCGAAGGTGAAGCCCTGTTCGAAGCGGTAGCTGCGGCGCACGTCGACGGGATCGATCCCGTTGATGGCGGCCTTCGCCAGACGCAGCAGCCGCCCGTCCTTGGCGGCGATCTCCCGCGCCAGCT
Source organism: Streptomyces sp. NPDC004542 (assembly GCF_040610035.1). Classification (NCBI taxonomy): domain Bacteria; kingdom Bacillati; phylum Actinomycetota; class Actinomycetes; order Kitasatosporales; family Streptomycetaceae; genus Streptomyces; species Streptomyces sp. NPDC004542. Next base: position 125,316 of record NZ_JBEXLP010000008.1, on the reverse strand, counting down.
CCAGCGCGGCCGCGCGCAGCCCGCCGCGCGGCACGACCCGCCACACCGAGCCGTGGGCGTGCAGCTCCGCCGCGCTCGCCGTGCGCGAGGTGTAGTACAGCGTCCGCATCAGGTGGGGCGGGACCAGGCGGGCCAGATGGGTGGCCGCGCCCAGCGCACCCCGGTCCAGCTCGGGCAGCCCGAAGACGGCGTCTTCGCTCGCCACGATCGCGTCCGCGTTGCCCACCAGGCCTATCCCGCCGCCCAGACAGAAGCCGTGCACCGCCGCCACCACCGGCGTCTCGCACTCGTACACCGCCGCGAAGGCCTCCGCGCAGCCCCGGTTGGCGCCGAGCAGGGCGCCGTCCGGGTCCGCCTGTATCTCCTTGATGTCCACGCCCGCGTTGAACCCCCGGCCCTCGGCGGCCAGCACCACGCACCGGGTCCCGGGATCACGGCCCGCCGCGCGCACCGCGTCCGCCAGCGCGTACCAGCCGCGCACCGGCAGCGCGTTCACCGGCGGGACGTCGACCGTGACGAGCGCGATGCCCTTTTCCGGGCACGAGGTGGAGACACTCATGGGCGCATCAGCTACCTTTCCACCAAACATTTGTTAGGTGTGCGGCTTCGAAGCTAGCAGTCGGCTCCGACAAGCGGGAGGCCCTGTGGATAACTCGCTGCGCGGCCGGACGGTCGTCGTCACCGGCGGCACGCGAGGCGTCGGGGCCGGCATCGCCCGGGCCTTCGCCCAGGCCGGCGCCCAGGTGCTGGCCTGTGCCCGCCGACCGCCCCGACAACCTGTCGACGGCGTCGAGTTCACCCCCCTCGACCTGCGCGACCCACCCGCCGTACGCGCCTTCTTCGACGCCCTGCCCGGCGTCGACGTGCTCGTCAACAACGCGGGCGGCACCCCCCACCGGCTGCTCGCCGGCACGGACGCCGAGCGGCACGCCCGGGTGATCGAACTGAACCTCCTCACCCCGCTGACCGCCTCCCTCGCCGCGTACGAACACCTCAGCAGGAGCCGGGGAGCGGTGGTGATGATCGGGAGCGTCAGCGGCAGCCGCCCCTCGCCCGGCTCCGCCGCCTACGGCGCGGCCAAAGCGGGACTGGAGAACCTGGCCGGGTCCATGGCGGTGGAATGGGCGCCGCGGATCCGGGTCAACACCCTGGTCGTGGGCATGGTCCGCACCGAACTCGCCCCTCTCCACTACGGGGGCCAGGACGGCATCGACGCCGTCGCCCGCACCGTCCCGCTCGGCCGCCTCGCCACCCCGTCCGACGTCGGCGCCGCCGCCGTGTTCCTCGCCTCCGACGCGGCCCGCTACATCAGCGGGGCCAGCCTCCTCGTGCACGGCGGCGGCGAGCGGCCGGCCTTCCTGGACGCGGCGACCGCCAACAAGGAGGACTCGAGATGAGCGGAATCTGCACGGGCCGGGTCGTCGCCGTCACCGGCGCCGGACGCGGACTCGGCCGGGCCCACGCGCTCGCCTTCGCCGCCGAAGGCGCCCGGGTCGTCGTCAACGACCTCGGCGTCGGCCTCGACGGCCTGCCGGGCCCGGACAGCCCCGCCGGGTCCGTCGTGGCCGAGATCCGGGCGGCCGGCGGCGAAGCGGTCGCACACGGCGGCGACATCGCCACCACCGACGGGGCCGCCTCACTGGTCCGCACCGCCCTGGAGACGTACGGCCGGCTCGACACCCTCGTCAACAACGCCGGCTTCCTGCGCGACCGCATGCTGGTCAACCTCGACGAGGACGACTGGGACGCCGTCCTCCACGTCCACCTCAAAGGACACTTCCTGCCCCTGAGACACGCCGCGGCACACTGGCGCGCCGAGGCCAAGGCGGGACGCACCCCGGCCGCCCGGATCGTCAACACCAGCAGCGGCGCCGGCCTGCTCGGCTCCGTCGGGCAAGGCAACTACAGCGCCGCCAAGGCCGGGATCATCGGGCTGACCCTGGTCGCGGCGGCCGAACTGCGCCGCTACGGGGTCCAGGTGAACGCGATCGCTCCCGCCGCCCGCACCCGTATGACGGAACGCGTCTTCGCCGAGACCATGGCCGCCCCCGGCACCGGCTTCGACGCCATGGCCCCCGAGAACGTCTCCCCGCTGGTCGTCTGGCTGGGCTCCGCCGCGAGCGCCGGCGTGACCGGCCGGGTCTTCGAGGCGGAGGGCGGCCGGATCACCGTCATGGAGGGCTGGCGGCCGGGCCCCACCGCCGACAGGGGGGCCCGCTGGACACCGGCCGAAGCCGGGGACACCACGCTGAAACTGCTGGCGCAGGCGGAGGTCCCCGGGGCGGTGTACGGGGCGTGACGGGGGCGCGCCGGGCGGGCCGTCCCTACGTGTCGCACTCCAGCACCGTCCGGCACAGCGAACACCTCGCCCGCACCCGCCCCCGCACCGGCACCCGGATCCGCTGGTGACAGGTCGGGCAGGGAAAGGAGACGCGCAGGTCGCCACCGGCGCCGGGGGAGAAGGCGTAGGCGACCCCCGGCCGCGGCCCCGGGGCATGACGGCGGTCGCGGGCGTAACGGCGGCGCCCCGCCCAGCCGGCCCCGGTCAGCGGCGGCTGCTGCCCGTCCCGCCGGGCCTCGGCCATGCCCTTGGCATACGCCGTGTAGGCCTGCGGGCTGGTGAACCACACCGAGGGATCCTCATGGAACACCAGGGCACGCTTGGCCAGCACGTAGCCGAACTCCTCCGGGGTGAGGTAGCCCAGCTTCTGGGAGGACACGGCGTCCTCCCGGTAGGCGTCCAGCAGCAGCCACCCCGCGCCCAGGTACGTCGCCGCCGTGTCCGTCAGGATCTCATTCTCCCGGGTGCCGGGGAACGACAGGTCCAGCCGGTGCAGATAGACGTGCGTCACCTCGTGCGCCAAGGCCGCGCCGATGTCCCGCCGATGCCTGCGGAAACGTTCGTTCAGCTCCACGAAATACTCCGGGCCCGCCGCGAGTTCGACATTCGCCGCGTGCGTCATCTCGCGGAAACCCACGACCAGCCGGGCATCCGGCAACCGGAAGTGCCGCACCATCTCCCGGGCCACCCGCTGCGCCCCCAGATACAGGTCGTCGCTGTCGCAGAAAGCCACGTCGGCCGGGGCCACGCTGCCGGCGAAGGTCTGCACGGTGTCGTACGACAGACGCTTGTACAGCGCGGTGATGGAGGCCCGCACCGTCTCCAGATGCGGGAAGCCGTGCTCGACCGGTCCGCCGTTCGCCACGTCCGCACCCCCAAAGACGCCCAGGCCTCGCCTCCACTCTATGCGGCGGACCACGGCAGGGCGCCCGCGCGACCCACCGGCGAACCGGACGCCGCGCCCCTTAGGGTTGACGCCCATGACCACCAGCAACACCGGTACCGGTGCCGTCGACCCGTCCGTCCGCGAGGAACTCGAGCGGCTGCGCGACAGCATCGACAACATCGACGCGGCCGTCGTCCACATGCTCGCCGAGCGGTTCAAGGCCACCCAGCAGGTGGGCCGACTCAAGGCCGTCCACCAGCTGCCGCCGGCCGACCCGGCCCGCGAGGCACGGCAGATCGCCCGACTGCGCAGCCTCGCCGAGAACGCCAAGCTCGACCCGGCGTTCGCCGAGAAATTCCTGAACTTCATCATCGCCGAAGTGATCAGGCACCACGAGCGCATCGCCGAGGACACCGTCAACCACCAGGCAACCGACGCCGGCTGACCACGAACGGCCGCAACGGACCGACCTGGCACCGCACACACACCGTCAACCGGCGAACACCCCGTGTCAGCGCCGGGACGTAAGCTGGTCGTCCCCGTGGGAGGGACGCCGGGCCATGCCTCCGGACGCCAAGATCCTCATCGTCGACGACCACAAAGCCACCCTGTACGCGCTGGAGAACGCCCTGGCCCCGCTGGGCTACCGGCTCGACCGCGCCACCAGCGGCGACGAGGCACTCAAACAGGTCCCGCGCGGCCACATCGGCCTCCTGCCGCTCGACGTACGCACGCCCGGCGGCAGCGGCCTCGACGTGGTCCGCTACCTGCGCCGCCTGGAACAGATCCAGCACATCCCCGTCGTCCTCCTCACCGGCTTCGGCCCCGACCAGCACCTGACCACCACCGCCTTCGCCCTCGGCGTCGCCGACACCGTCCTCAAACCCGTCGACCCCCGGACCCTGCGCACCAAGGTCCGCTACCTCTACGACACCCACCAGCACCGGCTCGCCCTGGAACAGCAGATCCGCGAACTGCGCGCCCCGGCCGAGGACCCCACCCGACTCCCGGACCACACCGCACACCCCTCTGCCCGCCCCACCCCGGAACCCACGCCCCACCCCCGCGCGACGCACACCGCACCAGCGCGGACCACGACCGAACCTGACCCGGCGCACACCCCCGTCCGCCCGGCGCGGACCGGACATACGGCGCGTACCGATCCGCCCCTGTGCCGTGTCGGCGACATCAGGCAGCATGTCGTGCATGTCCGTACTGACGCGCGACGAAGCGCAGACCCGTGCCCAGCTCCTCGACGTCCACCGCTACACGATCGACCTCGACCTCACCACCGGGGACGAGACCTTCGACTCGCACAGCGTCATCCGGTTCACCGTACGGCCGGACAGCGCCACCGCGGACACCTTCGTCGAGATCAAGCCCGCCGCACTGCGCCACGTCACCCTCGACGGACAACCCCTCGACCCGGAAACCCTGGACCAGGACCGGCTGCCCCTGAAGGACCTCACCCCCGGCGAACACGAACTGCACGTCGACGCCACCATGCGCTACTCCCGCACCGGCGAAGGCATGCACCGCTTCACCGACCCCACCGACGGCGAGACCTACGTCTACTCCCAGCTCTTCATGGACGACGTGCAGCGCGTCTTCGCCGCCTTCGACCAGCCCGACCTGAAGGCCGTCTTCGAACTGACCGTCAAGGCCCCCCAGGGCTGGACCGTGCTCGCCAACGGCATCACCGAACACCTCGGCGACGGCCACTGGCAGGCCGCCCCCACCCCGCCCCTGTCCACCTACCTCGTCGCCGTCGCCGCCGGCCCCTTCCACTCCGTACGCACCGAACACCGCGGCCTGCCCTTCGGCATCCACTGCCGCCGCTCCCTCGCCCCCCACCTCGACGCCGACGCCGACGAGATCCTCGACATCACACGCGCCTGCTTCGACCGCTACCACGAGAAGTTCGACGAGCCCTACCCCTTCGACTCCTACGACCAGGCATTCGTCCCCGAATTCAACGCCGGCGCCATGGAGAACCCCGGCCTCGTCACCTTCGCCGACAAGTTCGTCTACCGCTCCGCCGTCACCGACACCGAACGGCAGACCCGCGCCATGGTCATCGCCCACGAGATGGCCCACATGTGGTTCGGCGACCTCGTCACCCTCACATGGTGGGACGACATCTGGCTCAACGAGTCCTTCGCCGAATTCATGGGCTACCAGACCACCCTCGAAGCAACCCGCTTCACCGAACCCTGGGTCGAATTCGGGGTCGTCCGCAAATCCTGGGGCTACGACGCCGACCAACGCCCCTCCACCCACCCCGTCGCCCCCGAAGCCGTCGACGACACCGCCGCCGCCCTCCTCAACTTCGACGGCATCTCCTACGCCAAGGGCGCCTCCGCCCTGCGCCAACTCGTCGCCTGGCTCGGCGAAAAAGACTTCCTGGCCGGCATCAACACCCACTTCGCCCGCCACCGGTTCGCCAACGCCACCCTCGCCGACTTCATCGACTCCCTCGCCGCCAACACCGAACGCGACGTCCACGCCTGGGCCGACGCTTGGCTGCGCACCACCGGCGTCGACACCCTCACCCCGCGCCTGACCGCCGACGGCGGCACCTGCACCCTCGCCGTCGACCGCACCGGCAGCCGCCCGCACCGGATCTGTGTCGGCCTCTACGACCAGGACCTCGCCGACGACGGCCGCCTCACCCTGCGCGAACGCCTCGACATCGACATCCCCCAGACCGAGCCCAAGCCCATCGGCAAACGCCCCTCGCTGCTCGTCCTCAACGACGGCGACCTGACCTACACCAAGATCCGCTTCGACCCCGAATCCTTCCAGGCGGTACGCACCAGCCTGTCCGGCCTGCCCGACCCCCTCACCCGCGCGGTCGTGTGGAACGCCCTCAGGGACGCCGTCCGCGACGGCGAACTCCCGCCCACCGCCTACCTGGACACCGCCCGCACCCACCTCCCGCACGAAACCGACCTCGCCCTCGTCCAGGGCGCGCTCACCTTCGCCTCCACCCAGATCGCCGACCGCTACCTCAGCCCCGAGGAACGGCCCGCCGCCCTCACCACCCTCACCGCGCTGTGCCGCGACCTCATCCGCCGCACCGAGGACGGCGACAACCCCGGCCTGCGCCTGATCGCCGTACGCCACTTCATCGACGTCGCCGCTCACCCCGACACCATCGCCGCCTGGCTCGCCGACGGCACCGTACCCGGCGGACCGGAACTCGACCCCGAACTGCGCTGGCGCATCCTCGCCCGGCTCGCCGTCCTCGGCGCCACCGACGACACCGCCATCACCGCCGAACTGGAACGCGACCCCAGCGCCAGCGGCCAGGAGGGCGCCGCCCGCTGCCGGGCCGCCCTGCCCGACCCCGACGCCAAACGCCGCGCCTGGGAAGCGCTGTTCACCGACGACACCCTCTCCAACTACCTCTTCGCGGCCACCGCCCAGGGCTTCTGGCAACCCGAACAGGCCGACCTCGTACGCGAGTACGTACACCGCTACTACCAGGACGCCCCCGCCCTGGCCGCCCGCCGCGGCCCCGCCATCGCCGTCGCCACCGGACGCCTCGCCTTCCCCTCCCACGCCGTCGACGCCGAGAACCTCCGCCTCGGCGAGACCTGCCTGCGCGACGCCGCCCCGGTCACCGCCCTGCGCCGCAAACTCGCCGACGAACTCGACGACCTGGCCCGTGCCCTGCGCGTACGCCAGGCACACGACCGGCCCCGGCCCTAGGTTCCTGGCAGGGCCCCAGGACCGGTGACCCGGGGCACCCCGCCCCCACCCGACCACGCGACGGGCCGACCGTCCCGCAGGGACTCGCAAGAGCCCGAGGACGATCGGCCCGACCACCCGAAGACCGTGACCGCGGCGACCGGGCCGGCGTCCCGGCCCGCACCCTCACCCGACAGGCCGACGACCGTGCGGCCACCTTCCGCCGACGAAGACGACCTGCACCACCGGACGAGCCGCGACCAGGCGCCTCACCCCCCGCCGCCCCGCAGCCCCGCCCGCCGCACACCCCGCTGACGCGGCCCCGCCCGCCGGTCGCCCGCCTCCGCGCCCACCGCCGACGCCTCCTCCAGCACGAAACCCGGCCGCCGAAGGAGACACGCACCCGGCCGCCGGCCCGGCGGAACCGCAGCCCTCACCCGGCCGGCACCCTCCGCGCCCGCCGGCAGCGACCCCGCCAGCGCCCGGCCCAGGCCCCGGCCACGCGCCCAGGCCCCGGCCACGCGCCCAGGGCACCGGCACGGACATCCCCACCGACACCGCACCCGGCTCCGGATGGTCCCGCACCGCGTCCACCAGCCCCGTCACCACCCCGTCCCGCTCCACCACCAGCAGCACCTTGTCCTCCGGCCGGGCCCCTCGGGCAGCGCACAGAACAGGCTCTGCACATCACCGGGCGCCGACGGCAGCCCCCTCCCCGCCACGAACCAGTCCTCGCACGCCTCGAACAGCGCCGGCAGCGCGGCCCCGTCCGCCGGGACCGGCTCCCGCACCACCACCCGCTCACCGGGCACGTCCAGCATCCACCCGTCAACCGACCGACCCACGCCACTCACCCTCCGGTACACCCCCAACACGTTTTCCCCGCACGGGAGTACCCACTTCCGGGTCCGATCGTTGAACTTTCCGGATGCGCGGCCACATCCGCGTACAAGCTGGGACCACCGCTGCGGATGTCCCCCCGCCCGCGCCCCGGAGGAGAGCCCATGAGCCTGCCGCCCCTCGCCTCAGGACCCGACGGCCCCACGGCCCTGCGACCACTCATCGACACCGTCCTCGACGCCCTGCGCGACGGCAGCCGCTCACGCGGCGGCCCCCTGCCAGAAGGCGGCCCGCAGACCGTCACCGCCCGCATCACCGACGCCGTCGGCGACATCCTGCCCCACGACGGCGACCCCGACGCCCTGCGCACCCTCGTGCACGCCCTCGCCGCGAACTCCGCCGACCCCGCCGACCCCCTGTGCACCGCCCACCTGCACGGCCCACCGCTCGCCACCGCCACCGCCGCCGACCTCGCCGCGAGCACCCTCAACCCCTCCCTCGACTCCTGGGACCAGGCCCCCGCCGCCTCCGCCCTCGAAGCCCTCGTCACCCGCGCCCTCGCCCACGAGATCGGCCTCGCCGACGCCCTCGTCACCACCGGCGGCACCGAAGCCAACCAACTCGCCCTCCTGCTCGCCCGCGAAGCACACGGCGGCAGCGTCCGACTCGTCTGCGGAGCCAACGCCCACCACTCCCTGCCCCGCGCCGCCTGGCTCCTCGGCCTGCCCGACCCGGTCGTCGTCCCCGCACCCGCCGGCACCCTCGACCCCGCCGCCCTCGACGAAGCCCTCACCCACCTGCCCCGCCCCCTGCTCGTCGCCGCCACCGCCGGCACCACCGACGCCGGCCTCATCGACCCACTGCCCGAGATCGCCGGCCTGTGCGCCGCCCACGGCGCCCGCCTGCACATCGACGCCGCCTACGGCGGCAGCCTCGTCTTCAGCGAACGCCACCGCGAAAAACTCGCCGGACTCGAAGCCGCCCACACCGTCGCCCTCGACCTGCACAAACTCGGCTGGCAACCCATCGCCGCCGGCCTGCTCGCCGTCGCCCGCCCCCGCGACCTCGCCGTCCTCCACCACCACGCCGACTACCTCAACGCCGACGACGACACCGAAGCCGGCCACCCCGACCTCCTCGGCCGCTCGCTGCGCACCACCCGCCGCCCCGACGTCCTCAAGATCGCCGTCACCCTCAAAACCCTCGGCCGCACCGGCCTCGGCGCCCTCGTCGACCAGGTCTGCGCCCGCGCCCGGCACCTCGCCGCCCTCGTCCACGATCACCCCGGCTTCGACCTGTACGACCGGCCCGTCATCAGCACCGTCCTGTTCCGGCCCACCCACGCCACCGACGCCACCGTCGCCGACGTACGCCGCACACTCCTCCACGAGGGCCGGGCCGTGCTCGGCCGGGCCCGCATGGACGGCCGCCTCTGGCTCAAGGCCACCCTCCTCAACCCCCACACCGGGCCCGACGACCTGGCCCACCTCCTGAAACTCGTAGAAGGAACCACCCCCAGATGACCAACCCCCCACCCCACGAGCACCAAGCACCACGCGACCTGGTCGGCATCGGCATCGGACCGTTCAACCTCTCCCTCGCCGCCCTCGCCCACCCACTCGCCGAACTCGACGCCGTCTTCTACGAACAACGCCCCGGCTTCGACTGGCACCCCGGCCTGCTCATCGACGGCGCACGCATCCAGGTCCCCTTCCTCGCCGACCTCGTCACCCTCGCCGACCCCGCCAGCCCCTGGAGCTTCCTCAACTACCTCAAGGCCCGCGACCGGCTCTTCCCCTTCTACTTCGCCGAACGCTTCCACATCCAGCGCGCCGAATACGACGCCTACTGCCGCTGGGTCTCCCAGAACATCCCCGAACTACGCTTCTCCCACCAAGTCGACTCCGTCCACTGGAACCCCGAACGCGACGTGTTCGAAGTCGACTACACCCAACTCGACACCGACGGAGAAGCCGAAGCCCTCGGCCGCACCCACACCCGCAACATCGTCCTCGGCGTCGGCACCGCACCCCACGTACCCGACCCGCTCAAACCCCTCGCCGAAGCCCCCGGCGTCCCCGTCGTCCACGCCGCCGACTACCTCGACCACCGCGACACCATCCTCGCCGCCGGCCACGTCACCGTCGTCGGCTCCGGACAGTCCGGCGCCGAAGTCTTCCTCGACCTGCTCCGCCACCGCCCCGCCGGCCACGAACAACTCCACTGGATCGGCCGCACCGAATCCTTCGCCCCCATGGAGTACTCCAAACTCGGCCTGGAGCACTTCACCCCCGACTACACCCGCTACTTCCACGCCCTCGACCAGCCCACCCGCGACCGGCTCGTCGCCTCCCAGTGGCAACTCCACAAGGGCATCGACACCGACACCATGGCCCACATCCACGACGAGCTCTACCGGCGCACCCTGCACGGCGGCTGGCCCGACACCGTCCTCACCCCCGGCGTCCACGTCCGCACCGCCGGACGCATCGCCACCTCCAAGATCGAACTCCACCTCGAACACGTCCAGCAGGGCACCCGCTCACGCCTCACCACCGACGCCGTCGTCCTCGCCACCGGCTACCGCGAACGCCCCCTCGACCGCCTCCTCGCCGGCCTCGACCCCTACCTGCGCCGCGACAACGGCGAACGCCCCCGCGTCGACGAACACTTCCGGATGATCCTCGACCCCCGCGTCACCGGAACCGTCTACGTACAGAACGCCGAACTCCACACCCACGGCGTCGGCACCCCCGACCTCGGCCTCGCCGCCTGGCGCAGCGCCACCATCCTCAACACCCTCACCGGCAAGGACCCCTACCCCCTGCCCGCCCGCACCGCCTTCACCACCTTCGGCCTCGACCAGCCACCCCACGTCCCCGACACCCGCCGCCCCCTCACCACCCTCACCCCCCTCATCGACGGCCGCTAGGGACCCCCGGGCCGGCAGGAACCCCCGCCGACGACGGGGATCCCCAGCCCACGACACCTCCAGCGCACCACTAGAAGACAGGTGTGCCGTTCCGCGTCAGCTTCCAGTCCACCGACGCGAAGTCCTGCGGATCCAGCACACCCTTCGCGGTCACCCACTCCGCGATCCGGGTCCGGATCTCCGTCGACTCCGACCACAACTCCTTCGCCGAGGCCACGAACGGGAACGCACCACCGCCATTGGCCCGGTAGTTGTTCACCGCCAGCACGAACTGCTGCGCGTCGTCCAGAGCAGCACCACCGAAGGTCAGGTTCCTGATCCGGGAGCCCGCGGGCTGCGCGATGTCGATCTCGTACCGGAAACCCGAGACATAGTCGTAGTTGTAGTCCGGGCGCCCGTTCGCATTCGTCAGCTTCTCCACATCGACCACCGCGTCCGCGGCCGTCTGCACGAAGTACTCCGCCGAGTACTCCAGGTACGCCCGCAGCTGCGCCCCCGTCATCAACTTCGCGACCAGCGTGTTGTCGTACACGTACAGGCTGGAGAGATCCCGGATCGTCACCTCGCCGGCCGGGACCTCCGAGGTCCGCGAGAACGGCGAGGCCTGCGCGACCACCGGTAGCGAGGCGTATTCCGTGCCCGCCAGCGCCGCCTTCACCACGTCCTCCTGGACCTTGGTGATCAGGTCGATGATCGGGGCGTCCTTGACGCGGGCCTCGACCGTCGTCAGCGTCGCGGTGGCGGTACCGACGACCTGGTTGACGTACTCGACGACCTTCGCGTGCTCGTCCGTCAGCAGCTTGGTGATCTTCGGGTCGTCGGCGACCGAGCCGGAGTCCAGCAGCGAGGCGCCGACCGACTCCACCTCCCACCTGCCCTTGCTGAACACCAGCTCGATGTCGAACAGCGTGAGCCGCTCCGCGAAGCACAACGGCTCCGACAGCACGACCGTCCTGCCGGTGGCCTCGTTGGTGACCTTCAGCTCCGGGATCTCCACATGCGCGTGCCCGACCAGGATCGCGTCGATGCCCGGCACCTGCCGGGCGACGTTGGCGGCCGCGTTCTCCACGTACGGCACCTGGTCACCGTACGACGACGTGCCCGAGGTACCGCTGTGCGCCGACACCACCACCACGTCCGCACCCATCGAACGCAGCTTCGGCACCCACTTCGCCGCCTGCTCCTCCAGACCCGGGAAGGTCAGCTTCCCCTGCACGAACGCCTTGTCCCAGATCGCGATACCCGGATTGGTCAGACCGAGCACGGCGACCTTCACCGGCGGGGCGCCCGGCACATGGAACTTCTTCATGAAGTACGGCGGGAACGCCGGCCGCTGCGTCTTCGCGTCCAGCGCGTTCGCCCCCAGCAGCGGGAAGTGCAGCTGCTGCTCGAACCTCCGCAGCGTCTCGATACCGTAGTTGAACTCGTGGTTGCCCAGGGCCGCCGCGTCATAGCCGATCGCGTTCATCGCCTGCGCCATCGGATGCACCGGCCCGCCCTTGGCGGTGATCGGATCCACCTTCGCGTAGTAGTACGTCAGCGGAGTGCCCTGGATCGTGTCGCCCGCGTCCAGCAGCAGCGTGTTGCAGCGGCCCCGCTCCTCACGCACCCGGTTCACCAGGGTCGAGATCCGCGCCAGGCCCACCGCGTTGCCCGCCTTGTCGGCGTACTCCGCGTCCTTGAAGTAGTCCCAGTTGAAGACGTGCCCGTGCAGGTCCGTCGTACCCATCACGGTCAGCGCGTACCGCTTCGGCCGCTTCGCGGGCTTCCCCGCCCGCGCCGCCTCGGCCGCCTGCGCCGCCGGAGCCGACGCCGCACCGGCGACCGCCACCCCCGCCCCGGTCACGGCGGACTTCTTCAGGAACTTCCGGCGGTTCAACGGCATGTCTCTTCTCCTCGGGAAACGGGCAACAACGCGCGTAGATTCTGACCCGTTCATGACGTACCGCAACAGATACGGCAGGTTTCGATCTGATGACCTAAGCGGTCAACTCCCGCCCCACAACCAGAAAAGACCTGACACAGTAGGACGTATGACCACCCCTCACACCCCCCACGGCACCCCCGAAGCCCCCCTCCTCACCGTCCGCGGCGAAGCCGAACTCGAAACCGAACCCGAAATCGCCCGCATCACCGTCACCCTCACCGCCCGCGGCCGCGACCGCCGCACCACCCTCGACGACCTCACCCGCCGCAACACCACCGCCCTCGACCTCATCAAGTCCTACGGCGACACCGTCGAACGCCTCACCACCGGCACCCTCTCCCTCACCCCCGAACTCAGCGAACGCGGCCGCGGCGAACGCGTCCACGCCTACCACGGCCGCGTCCACCTCACCGCCGACCTCACCGACTTCACCCACCTCGCCGAACTCACCACCCGCCTCGCCGACCTCGAACTCACCCGCGTCGACGGACCCTGGTGGCTCCTGCGCCCCGACTCACCCGTATACCGCCAAGCCCGACAACACGCCGTACGAGAAGCCGTCCAGCGCGCCCACGAATACGCCGCCGCCCTCGGCACCACCGTCACCGCACTGACCGAACTCGCCGACACCGGCACCGACCGCCCCCAGCCCACCCGAGCCCCCCTCACCCGCGGCCTCCACCGCGCCACCCTCACCGGCGCCGCCGAACCCCCCGAACCCCTCGACCTGGAACCCGAACGCCTCCACGTCAGCGCACAGGTCAGCGCGCATTTCACCATGGCACCACCGACACTGTGACCACGAAACCGAAAAATGCTCGTCGGAGCACCCGGCCGCACCATTCAATACTTGTCAACAAGCCTTCACCCAAAGAACGTTGAGCAGACACGCCCCGCCAAGCCCCTACCCACGGGTAAGGCCTAGGCTCGAAACATGCGCCGAGCAAAAATCGTCTGCACCCTAGGGCCCGCCACCGACACATACGACCAGATCAAGGCGCTGGTCGACGCCGGAATGGACGTCGCCCGCTTCAACCTCAGCCACGGCGGCCACGCCGAGCACGAGGAGCGCTACCACCACGTACGCAAGGCCGCCGACGAAACCGGCCGCAGCATCGGAACCCTCGCCGACCTTCAGGGACCGAAGATCCGACTCGGCCACTTCACCGAAGGCCCCGTACTCCTCGAACGCGGCGACACCTTCACCATCACCGTCGAACCAGGCGCCGAAGGCGACCAACACCAGAGCGGAACCACCTACCCCGGCCTCGCCGACGACGTCACCCCCGGCGAACGCATCCTCGTCGACGACGGAAAAGTCTGCCTCGAAGTCACCGCCGTCGACGGCCCCCGCATCCACACCACCGTCCGCGAAGGCGGCATCGTCTCCGACCACAAAGGCCTCAACCTCCCCGGCGTCGCTGTCTCCGTCCCCGCCCTCTCCGAAAAGGACGAAGCCGACCTGCGCTGGGCGCTGCGCACCGGCTTCGACGTCATCGCCCTCTCCTTCGTCCGCAGCGGCAAGGACATCGAGGACGTCCACCGGATCATGGACGAGGAGGGCCGCCACCTCCCGGTCATCGCCAAAGTGGAGAAACCGCAGGCCGTCGACTCCATCGAGGACATCGTCGCCGCCTTCGACGGCGTCATGGTCGCCCGCGGCGACCTCGGCGTCGAGATGCCGCTCGAACAGGTCCCGATCGTCCAGAAGCACGCGATCAAACTGGCCAAGCGCAACGCCAAGCCGGTGATCGTCGCCACCCAGATGCTGGACTCCATGATCGACAACTCCCGTCCCACCCGCGCGGAGGCCTCCGACGTCGCCAACGCGGTCATCGACGGCACCGACGCCGTGATGCTGTCCGGCGAGACCAGCGTCGGAAAACACCCCGTCGACACGGTCCGTACCATGTCCAGGATCGTCGAGGCCGCCGAGGAAGACCTCCTGGCCAGGGGCCTCCCGCCGCTCACCGGGAACAACAAGCCCCGCACCCGGCCGGGCGCCGTCGCCCGCGCGGCCGCCGAGATGGGCGACTTCCTCGGCGCCAGGTTCCTCGTCGCCTTCACCCAGTCCGGCGACACGGCTCGCCGCCTCTCCCGCTACCGCTCGCCGATCCCCCTCCTGGCCTTCACCCCGGAACCGGCGACCCGCTCCCAGCTCAGCGTCACCTGGGGTACGGAGACCTTCCTCGTCCCGGACGTCGGCTCCACCGACGCGATGGTCGCCCAGGTGGACGAACTGCTCCTGCGGTACGGCCGCTGCCGGCCGGGCGACGTCGTGGTCATCACGGCCGGCTCACCGCCCGGCGTCTCCGGCTCGACGAACATGGTGCGGGTGCACCACATCGGCGAGGACGACTGCTGAGCTTGCGGTCCCCTCGGTCAGTGCTTGGGTCCCACGTGGGCGTCCATGAGGGCTACGGAGGCTTTGCGGGCTACGGAGATGTTGAAGGGGTCGCTGCCGCGAGCCAGGGTGGTCCACTGGACGCCCACTTTGTCGAGGCTGTCCTTGAAGAGCTTCCGGATGTCGTCGGACTTGTTGGAGAAGAAGTACCGGGGGTACTCATAGCGCTTCCGCTCGCCGGCGATGATCTTCTCGGTCCAGTTGGTGTGCGGCAGCCGTCGGAGTGGCTGCCTCACAGTCGTCCATGAGCCCCGGCCACGACTCCGTGCAGGTGATCATGAGGTTAGGTACGCGGTGTTCGGAGTAGTGACTGATGTGGCCGTCGCCCAGGTAAAGCCCCAACAGGTAGCTGTAAGCGGGGGCGTCGAGTTCCCGCCCGTCGCACCTAGGGCATCTCGGGTCATGCTTGTCGGGACACTCTCCGCGTTTCGCACGGTCCACGTGCTTCCAGTGGCTGATCGTTCCCGGCGGCACCTCGAGCTTGCGAGCTACATCCGCGTTTCTGGCGCCGCCTCGCAGGAGGGACAGCGCACGCATTCGCACTTCAGTGCTGTGGTAGTACATGTAGCCACTCTGCGTCACCTGTCGTGACGCCGTGCGCAAAAAGCGGAGGACCACGCGAACGTGATCCTCCGTTTCCGCGGTGCCGGGTGCGGGACTCGAACCCGCAAGCCCTCTCGGGCAGATGTGTTTGAGACATCCGTGTATGCCATTCCACCAACCCGGCAGGACTGGCTGCTCGGAAGCATACCGGGTCAACACAGCGCCCCGCCCCTAGGTAGGCTGCATAGGCAGCAGCACCTGCCCGGCCCGTACCAAGGAGCCCCCGTGACCGCCCCCGAGTCGCCCCAGCCCGTAGACGTGCCCGATGACGACAAGTCGCACGTGCCTCCGCTGACGACCCGTGTCGTCATCGCCGAGGACGAGGCCCTGATCCGGCTCGATCTCAAAGAGATGCTGGAGGAGGAGGGCTACACCGTCGTAGGCGAGGCCGGTGACGGGGAGCAGGCCGTGGAGCTGGCCCGTGAGCACCGGCCGGACCTGGTGATCCTGGACGTGAAGATGCCGAAGCTGGACGGTATCTCCGCGGCGGAGCGGATCGCCGAGGAGTCGATCGCGCCGGTGCTGATGCTGACGGCGTTCTCGCAGCGGGATCTCGTGGAGCGGGCCCGGGACGCGGGTGCGATGGCGTATCTGGTGAAGCCGTTCAGCAAGAGCGATGTCGTGCCGGCGATCGAGATGGCCGTTTCGCGTTTCAATGAGTTGCGGCAGTTGGAGAAGGAGGTCGCGGACCTCACGCAGCGGCTGGAGACGCGCAAGCTGGTGGACCGGGCGAAGTCGGTGCTCCAGACGGAGTACGGGTTGACGGAGCCGGCGGCGTTCCGGTGGATTCAGAAGACGTCGATGGACCGTCGGATGTCGATGCAGCAGGTGGCGGAGGCGGTCATCGCGGACAGCGAGGAGAAGAAGTCGGCCAAGGGCTGACCCTGACCGGCTGCCTCAGGCATGCGGCGAGGCCCGCGCCCCGGAGAAGCGGGCGCGGGCCTCGTCGTGTGAGTACGCACGTGGGGTGTGCGTGGCTCGGTGGGTCAGTCTTCGCCGAGGTAGGCCTTGCGTACGGATTCGTCGTGGAGGAGGTCCTGTCCGCTGCCGGAGAGGACGATCTTGCCGACTTCCATGACGTGGCCGTGGTCGGCGAGGGAGAGTGCGGCCTGGGCGTTCTGCTCGATGAGCAGGATGGTGGTGCCGGCGGCCTTGAGTTCCTGGATGGTGGCCATGATCTTCTGCATCATGATCGGGGAGAGGCCCATGGAGGGTTCGTCGAGCATGAGCAGTTTGGGACGGGACATGAGGGCGCGTCCCATGGCGAGCATCTGCTGTTCGCCGCCCGAGAGGGTGCCTGCGGGCTGTTTGCGCCGTTCTCCGAGGATGGGGAAGAGGTCGTAGGCGCGCTGGATGTCCTTTTCGATGCCGTCCTTGTCGGTGCGGAGGAAGGCGCCGAGGCGGAGGTTGTCCTCGATGGTCATGCGGGGGAAGATGTGCCGGCCTTCGGGGGAGTGGGCCAGTCCCAGCGAGACGATCTTGTGGGCGGGGATTTTGTTGAGTGTCTTGCCGTCGAATTTGATCTGTCCGGCGAGGGGCTGGAGGAGGCCGGAGAGTGTCCGCAGGGTGGTGGTCTTACCGGCGCCGTTGGTGCCGATGAGGGTGACGACTTCGCCGGCTTCGACCTTGAACGAGATGCCTTTGACGGCCTCGATCTTGCCGTAGGCGACCCTGAGGTCTTCGACCTCGAGCAGTGCGGTCACTTGGCGTCTCCTTCTGCGGTGCTGCTCTCTGCCTCGGCGGTCGCGGTGTGGGCTTCCGCTTCGGCGGCCTCGACCTCGGCGGCTTCGTCGGTGCCGGGGGCGCCTTCGAAGGGTGTGCCGAGGTAGGCGGCGATGACGCGTTCGTCGGCCTGGACGACTTCGGCGGTGTCTTCGACGATCTTCTCGCCTTGGACGAGCACGGCGACGCGGTCGCAGAGGTTCATGATGAACCGGATGTCGTGCTCGATGACGAGGATGGCGGTGCCCTGGTCGCGGATGGCGAAGACGAGTTCCTCGGTGGCCCGGGTTTCCTGGGGGTTCATGCCCGCGGTGGGTTCGTCGAGGAGCAGCAGGCCGGGTTCGCTGGCGAGTGCGCGGGCGATTTCCAGCTTGCGCTGTTCGCCGTAGGGCAGGTTGCGGGCGAGGTGGTCGGCTTTGGCTGCGAGGCCGGTGAACTCGAGGAGTTCCATGGCGCGTTCGCGTGATTCGGCTTCGGCTTTCTTGAAGGCGGGGAGGCGCAGGAGCGCCGACCAGAGGCCTTCGTTGGTTCTGGTGTGGCGTCCGACGAGGACGTTTTCCAGGACGGTCATGTTGGCGAAGAGCCGGATGTTCTGGAAGGTGCGGGCGATGCCGGCCTGGGTGACGAGGTGCGGTTTGGGCGGCAGGACGGTGCCTTTGTAGGTCACTGTGCCGCTGGTGGGGACGTAGAGGCCGGTGAGGCAGTTGAAGAAGGTGGTTTTGCCTGCGCCGTTGGGTCCGATGAGGCCGACGATCTCTCCGCTGTTGACGGTGAGGTCGACGGAGCGTACGGCGGTGAGGCCGCCGAAGCGCATGGTGACGTCGTTGGCGTCGAGGACGGCGGTGGTGGTGGCGGTTGTGGTGGTGGTCATGGTGGTCACGCACCTGCCTTGGCGACGCCGGTGGCACCTTCGGGCAGTGCTGTGTCGTCGGGTACGTCGAGTTGTCCGGTTTCGTGGAATTCGAGCTGTTTCCTGCGGTCGGCGACGAGGCCTTCGGGCCTGAAACGCATGAGGAGCATGAGTGCGATGCCGAAGAGGAGCAGCTGGTAGTCGGCCATGAACTGGAGTTTGGCCGGGATGAGGTAGAGGAGGGCGGCGCCGATGAGGGGTCCGCTGATGGTGCCCATGCCGCCGAGGATGACGGCGGCGAGGAGGAAGGCGGAGTTGGGGGGTACGGAGCCGGCGAACTGGTATTGCTCGGGGGTGACGCTGTAGGAGACGTGGGCCTGGACGGTGCCGGCGAAGCCGGCGAGGGAGGCGCCGAGGGCGAAGGCGAGGAGTTTGAGGCGGAAGCCGTTGATGCCCATGGCGGTGGCGGCGGTCTCGTCTTCGCGGATGGCGACCCAGGCGCGGCCGATGCGGGATTCCGCGGAGCGGCGGAAGACGGTCACGACGACGGCCGTGAACAGGAGCATCAGCAGGTAGTAGTTGGCTGAGCGGGTGAGCTGGTGGCCGAGGACGTCGTGGGGCAGTCCGAGGTTGAATCCGAAGATCTCCAGGTCGGGGATGTTCGGGATGCCGTTGGAGCCGTTGGTGACGTCGGGTCCGCTGTTTCCGTTCAGGTTGTTCATGGTGATGCGGAAGATCTCACCGAAGCCGAGGGTGACGATGGCGAGGTAGTCGCCGCGCAGCCGCAGGGTGGGGGCGCCGATGACGACGCCGAAGATGAGTGAGGCGGCGGCGCCGGTGAGGACGGCGGCCCAGAAGGGGAAGTGGACGCCGATGGTGGACTGGGGGGAGCCGGAGACGAGGGCGGCGGCGTAGGCGCCGACGCCGAGGAAGGCGACGTATCCCAGGTCGAGGAGGCCGGCGAGGCCGACGACGACGTTGAGGCCGAGGGCGACGGTGGCGAAGATGAGGATGTTGGCGCCGATGAGGGCGAACTGGTCGTTGGTCTGGGTGAAGGGGAAGCAGATCGCGGCGGCGAAGGCGGCGCCGATGGTGACCTGGCGGTGTTTGGCGGTGAGGGCGGAGAGTCGTTTGAGGAGGCCGGCGCGGGTGACGGCGGTGAATCCGAAGGCGGCGATGATGAGGAAGCCGACGAACAGTTCGGAGTATTCGGTGCCGATGCCGTAGGCGAAGACCCAGAGGCCGGTGCCGAAGCCGGCGGCGATGATGAGGATCTCGGCCCAGGAGGGGAGTTCCTTGGCGCGGCCGGGTTCGGGGGCGGTGAGGGTGTGCCGGAGTCTGCCCCAGAGGCCGGGGTTGGGTTCGCTGTCGTCGTAGGGCTGGTCGACGGGGAGGCCGAGGGCGGCGATGGCTGCGATGAGGGAGCCGATGCCGGAGACCCAGGCGCCGGGTTCGAGGTTGACGAGGCCGCCGAGTTCGTCGCTGATGGCGCCCATGGCGTAGCCGGTGGTACCGAAGGTGCCGAGGGCGAGGAGGGCGACGGGGCTGTTGGTGCCGCCGGGGGTGAGCCAGCGCAGTCCTCGGATGCCGTAGCCGGAAAGGGCGAAGAGCAGGGTGAGGAGCGAGCCGATGAGGGTGAGGACCTGGAGGCCGCCGGGGTAGCCGGTGACGGTGAGGTCGCCGGGGAATTCCGCGGTCCAGGTCCAGGCGAGGAAGGTGCCCACGAGTGCGACGGCGGAGCCGGCGAGGGTGGTGATGCGGGCGGCGGCCGGGGGCAGCGGGACCAGCGGGGTCGCCCTGGTGGGCGACTGGGTGCTGTCGGTGGTCTCGGTCGGGGTTTTGGTGGTCATGGGTATCACGCCCGATCCGCGACGCGCTCGCCGAGGAGGCCTTGGGGTCGGAAGAGGAGGACGAGGATGAGGAGGGCGAAGGCCCAGACGTCCTTCCAGGCGCCGCCGCCGAAGAGGTCCATGCCGGGGATGTCGCCGATGTAGCCGGTGGCGAGGGATTCGGCGACGCCGAGGACGAGGCCGCCGAGCATGGCGCCGTAGATGTTGCCGATGCCGCCGAGGACGGCTGCGGTGAAGGCTTTGAGGCCCATGATGAAGCCCATGCGGAAGCCGACCTGGCCGTTGTGGAGGCCGTAGCCGACGGCGGCGACGGCGGCGAACGCGGCGCCGATGGCGAAGGCCATGACGATGATGCGGTCGGTGTTGATGCCCATGAGTTTGGCGGTGTCCGGGTCCTGGGCGGTGGCTTGCATGCCGCGTCCGGAGCGGGTCTTGGTGACGAAGAGGCCGAGGGCGATCATGCAGAGGGGGGCGGCGATGATGACGAAGAGGTCGCCGCGCTGGATGTTGGCGCCGAAGACGTCGAAGGGGCCGCCGTCGAACTGGGGGAAGGGGCGGTCCTTCTTGGCGTCGGGGTACCACTTCCAGACGATCTGCTGGAGGACGATGGACAGTCCGATGGCGGTGATGAGGGGTGCCAGGCGGGGTGCGTTGCGCAGGGGGCGGTAGGCGAAGCGTTCCGCCGCGGTGGCGACGCCGACGGAGACGATGACGCCGCCGAGGATCATGAGGGGGATGGCGATGCCGAGGGCGAAGTCCTTGGGCAGCCAGAGCCAGACGGTGAGGGCCCCGAAGCCCCCGACCATGAAGATCTCGCCGTGGGCGAAGTTGATGAGCTGGACGATGCCGTAGACCATCGTGTAGCCGATCGCGATGAGTCCGTACATCGCGCCGAGGATGAGTCCATTGGCCAGCTGTTGCGGCAGTTCGTGCACCGCAGGGCCTCCGTGGAGTGGTTCGGATACGGCGCCGCGCGGGAGGGCTGGTGGGCACTCCCGCGCGGCCTGATCAATGCGTGCAGTGGTGAGGAACGGGTGTTGTTTCCTCGCTCAGCCGATCTTGGGCACCCCGCTGTATTCCGGCGTCCACGCGTTGCTCTTGACCTTGTAGGCGGTCATGGTGTGGTTGGTGGTGTCGCCGTACTGGTCGAAGGAGATGGTGCCGGTGACGCCGTCGAACTTGACCTTGCTCATGGCGTCGAGGACCGCCTTGCGGCCGTCGGAGGGGAGCTTGCCGTCGTTGTTCTCGACGGCGAGCTTCACGGCCTCGATGATGGACCAGGCGGCGTCGTAGGTGAGGCCGCCGTAGGCCTCGTAGGCGTCCTTGTAGCCGGCGTTCTTGTAGTTCTCGATGAACGTCTTGGCGGAGGGAAGCTGCTCGACGGGCTTGCCGACGGAGGTGGCGAGGTCGCCCTCGGCCTTCTTGTTGAGCTTGGGGAAGTCGCCGGAGTAGATGCCGTCGCCGCCCATGAGCGGGATCTTCTGGCCGCTGTCCTTGAGCTGCTGGCTCAGGGGGGCGGCGGCGGGGTACTCGCCGCCGTAGTAGAGGGCCTGGGCGCCGGTCTTCTTGATCTTGGCGACGACGGCGTTGAAGTCGCGGTCGTCGGGGTTGACGTGGTCGCTGCCGACTATCTTGCCGCCGAGCTTGGTGAAGTTGGTCTTGAAGGAGGCGGCGAGGCCGGCGCCGTAGGTCTTCTGGTCGTCGATCAGGTAGGCCTTCTTGACCTTGGCCCGGTTGTAGAGGTAGTCGGCGGCGAAGGCGCCCTGGATCTCGTCCGTGGTGGCGGTACGGAAGAAGGTCTTGAACTGGCGGACCCGGTTGCCGGTCTTCCAGCCGTCGCCCTGGGTGAGTTCGGTGCCGGTGTTGGCGGGGGAGACCTGGGTGAGGCCGGCGTCGTTGAACGGCTTCTGCATCTGCTGGGAGACGCTGGAGTTCAGCGGGCCGACGACGCCGAGGACGTCTTTCTCGCTGATGAACTTCTGGGCGTTCTGCTGGCCGACGGAGGGCTGGGCCTGGTCGTCGAGGGCCTCGACCTTGAACTCGACGCCCTTGACGAATCCCTGCTTGTTGGCCGTCTTGGCGGCCAGGTCGGCGGAGTTCTTGATGCCGAGGCCGAGGGCCGAGAGGTCGCCGGTGAGCGGGGCGTCGACACCGATCACAACCGTGGTCTTGTCGCCGCTGCTGCTGCCGCCCTTGTCGTCGCGCGACCCACAGGCGGTGAGTGTCAGCGATCCCGCCGCGAGCGCGGCGGTGATAGCGATGATCGAACGTTGACGCACGAATCAGGTCCTTTCCCTGGCGCGGCGGCTCCCCGTGGAACGCACCGAGTCCGGCGCCGTGGTGGTGTGGCTGGCTGTGAATTCCATGGCGCGGTGACTGGCCGTGACTCTAAGCGTGTGCGGGGAAGGTGGAGGAGTGTCTGGCCAAGGCTGTGACGCTCTTGTTATGACACGACGTAATGCAGAGCGGTACTGGGTGGGGGGATGTGTGGAATTCCAGCCGATTCGCCCCGTCCGCATTGTGAGAACCCGCAGGACGCGCGCTCGGCTTTTCAGCAGCGTCCCACTGTTTTGGTGATGACCATATTTTGTTGCCGCAGGCGACCGGAGTGCTCTCCGAGGGGGGTGGGGACGGCGTGCGCACCGCGGTGGGGACGGGCGGCTTGCATTGCGTGCGTATTACGCAGAGTTACGTTTGGGAAAGGGAGGCGGTCGTCGGCCGGTGCTTTCCCGCATTCCGTGCCGAGGGCGGCGCTCAGTGCCATGGGCCTTTGCCCGGGCCGCCCGTCCGGTACCACTGCGCGCAGCCCTCGCGGGCCTTGCGGTCGATGAGCCGGTCGGCCGCGCCGCGGTGGCCGCGTCCGAGTTCGGCGCGGGCGGCGTGCACGACGTCCCTGAGGATGTCGTACTGGCCGTCGGACAGGCCCATTTCCTGGTAGTCGCCCACGGTGTCGTCCTTGAGCTGTCTGCGCGACCAGTACGCGACGACCCGCGTGCACAGTTCCCCGGGCGAGGTGGTGCGGGGTGAGGGGGCGCCGGTGTGGGTCGCCGGGCTGCTCCGGGCCGCCGTCCCGCCCGTGGTGCCGGAGCCCGCGCATCCGGCGGCCAGCGGGCCCGTCAGGAGGGCGAGCCCGAGTCCGCATGCGAGTGCCGCCCCCGGCGCGGAGGCCCGTCCCGTAGCCATGCCCCGACGCTATGTGGCCGGGTGCGGGACATCAACTGCCGGGGGACTGCGCCCCGTTGGCGGCGAGCCGGCCGGTGGCGAGCCGGCCGGTGGCGGGTCGGCCGGTGGCGGGTCAGCCGGCCGTGCGCACGTGGTCCCCGTCGGTGGGCCGCACGTCGCGGAGCAGACAGGTCAGCCGCGCGGTGCACACCCGCCGGCCCTCCTCGTCGCTGATCACGATCTCGTACGTCGCCGTCGACCGGCCCTGGTGCACGGGGGTGGCCACGCCGGTGACGAGGCCGGAGCGCACTCCGCGGTGGTGGGTGCAGTTCAGGTCGACGCCGACCGCGATCTTCTTGCTGCCGCCGTGCAGCATCGAGCCCACCGAGCCCAGGGTCTCCGCCAGCACCGCGGAGGCGCCCCCGTGCAGCAGCCCGTACGGCTGGGTGTTGCCCTCCACCGGCATGGTGCCGACGACCCGGTCCGCCGATGCCTCCGTGATCTGCACGCCCATCCGGGTGCCGAGGTGCCCGGCGGAGAACAGCGCCTGGAGGTCGACGCCGAGCGCGGCGTACTCGTCGATGACCTCCTGCGGGAACTTCACGTGCTGCTGCTCGCCCATCGGCCCGGCTCCGTCCGTCGTACCTGTGTCTGTCGGCTGAGCAAACGCTCAGTCGGTCGCCGATTGTTCCAGACGCACGACGACGGACTTGCTGGCCGGGGTGTTGCTGATGTCCGCCGTGGCGTCCAGCGGGACCAGGACGTTGGTCTCCGGGTAGTACGCCGCCGCACAGCCCCGCGCGGTCGGGTAGTGCACGACCCGGAAGCCGGGTGCCCGCCGCTCCACGCCGTCCCGCCACTCGCCGACGAGGTCGACGTACGCCCCGTCGGCCACGCCGAGCCTGCGCGCGTCCTCGGGGTTGACGAGGACGACCCGGCGGCCGTTCCTGATGCCCCGGTAGCGGTCGTCCAGGCCGTAGACCGTGGTGTTGTACTGGTCGTGCGAGCGCAGGGTCTGGAGCAGCAGGCGGCCCTCGGGCAGGTCGGGGTACTCCACCGGGGCCGGGGTGAAGTTCGCCCTGCCCGTCGCCGTCGGGAAGCGGCGCTCGTCGCGCGGGGCGTGCGGCAGGGCGAAGCCGCCGGGGCGGGCCACGCGGGTGTTGAAGTCCTCGAAGCCGGGGATCACGCGCGCGATGCGGTCGCGGACGGTGGCGTAGTCCTTCTCGAACTCCTCCCACGGCACCTTGCTGTCCGCGCCGAGCACACGGCGTGCCAGGCGGCAGACGATCGCCGGCTCGGACAGCAGGTGCGGGCTCGCCGGCTCCAGACGGCCGCGCGAGGCGTGCACCATGCCCATGGAGTCCTCGACCGTGACGAACTGCTCGCCGCCGCCCTGCTCGTCCCGTTCGGTGCGGCCCAGTGTCGGCAGGATCAGGGCCCGCGCGCCCGTGACCACGTGCGAGCGGTTGAGCTTCGTGGACACGTGCACGGTCAGCCGGGCCCGCCGCATGGCCGCCTCGGTGACCTCGGTGTCGGGGGAGGCGGAGACGAAGTTGCCGCCCATGGCGAAGAAGACCTTCGCCTCGCCGTCGCGCAGCGCGCGGATGGCCCGCACGACGTCGAAGCCGTGCTCGCGCGGCGGCGCGAAGCCGAACTCCTTCTCCAGGGCGTCCAGGAAGGCCGGGGCGGGGCGTTCGAAGATGCCCATCGTGCGGTCGCCCTGCACGTTCGAGTGACCGCGCACCGGGCACACGCCCGCCCCCGGGCGGCCGATGTTGCCGCGCAGCAGCAGGAAGTTGACCACCTCGCGGATGGTCGGCACGGAGTGCTTGTGCTGGGTGAGGCCCATGGCCCAGCAGACGATGGTGCGCCGGGAGGCCAGGACCATGCCGAGGGCCTTGTCGATCTCCGCGCGGGTGAGGCCGGTCGCGGTGAGGGTCTCGTCCCAGTCGGCGGCGCGGGCGGCCTCGGCGAACTCCTCGAAGCCATGGGTGTGTTCGCGGACGAACTGCTCGTCGACCGCGCCCTCCGTCTGGAGGATCAGCTTGTTGAGGAGGCGGAAGAGGGCCTGGTCGCCGCCGATGCGGATCTGCAGGAACAGGTCGGTGAGGGCGGCGCCCTGGAGCACGCCCTGCGGGGTCTGCGGGTTCTTGAAACGCTCCAGGCCCGCCTCGGGCAGCGGGTTCACGCTGATGATCTTCGCGCCGCCGGCCTTGGCCTTCTCCAGGGCGGAGAGCATGCGGGGGTGGTTCGTGCCGGGGTTCTGCCCGGCGACGATGATCAGGTCGGCCGTGTGGAGGTCCTCCAGCAGGACGCTGCCCTTGCCGATGCCGATGGTCTCGTTCAGCGCCGAGCCCGACGACTCGTGGCACATGTTCGAGCAGTCGGGCAGGTTGTTCGTGCCCAGCTCGCGGGCGAACAGCTGGTAGAGGAACGCGGCCTCGTTGCTCGTCCGGCCCGAGGTGTAGAAGACCGCCTCGTCGGGGGAGGCGAGGGCGGTGACCTCCTCGGCGATGATGTCGAAGGCGCGCTCCCAGCTGACCGGCTCGTAGTGCTCGCCGCCCTCGGGCAGGTACATGGGATGCGTGAGCCGCCCCTGCTGGCCGAGCCAGTAACCGCTGCGGCCGGCGAGGTCGGCGACCGGGTGCGCGGCGAAGAACTCGGGGGTGACCCGGCGCAGGGTGGCCTCCTCGGCCACCGCCTTCGCGCCGTTCTCGCAGAACTCCGCCTTGTGCCGGTGGTCCGGCTCGGGCCAGGCGCAGCCCGGGCAGTCGAAGCCGTCCTTCTGGTTGACCCGCAGCAGTGTCAGCGCGGTGCGCCGCACACCCATCTGCTGCTGGGCGATGCGCAGCGTGTGCCCCACGGCCGACAGACCCGCCGCCGCGTGCTTCGGCCCCGTGACCTGCGGCGCGTCCTGGACCGGATCCCCCATGGGCGGCTTCGTCGCCATCGCGCGCTCCTCTTCACCCGCGTGTGTGCCGTGCGGGACCGATCCTCGCACGGCACGGTGACAATGCCTCCGGCCGGGCGGAAGACAGGACGCCGGCCGTACCCCGGGGTGAATGTGCCGACCCCGTCACGCCGCGCTCGGCGGGCGGCCTGCACGGCGGTGCCTTCGGCCCTGCTCGGCGGGTGGTCCGGGCGGCGGTGGCATCGGCCGTGCTCGGCGTGTGGTCCCTCGGCGGTGTCTGCGGGTTCGATGGTCCGGAGCTCCCGGAGCTCCCGGAGCGCTCGGCACGCTGCGGCCGGGGAGTGCGCGGCGGCTCGGCGCGGTAGCCACCGTGCCGGGAGGGGCAGCCGCAGGCCGGCCGCGCCTACCAGGTACGCCCCGGGCCGTCGAGCGGGTGGCCCGGCGGGTGAGGGTGTGGGTGAGGGCGGCAAGGGTGCACGGTGTCGGCGGTGGCGGCCTCCGTGGTGCTCGGAGGGGCCGTCCCCCGCGGTGACGGCGGATCCCGGGGCCGGTAGCCGGCTCCGCGGGGCGCTTCCTTCGCCACTCGCCGCCGTCGCGCCTCCTGATCCCCGGCCGCCTGATCCCCGGCCCTGCTTCGTCCCCGGCCGAAGCAGGCGCGGCGCTCTCGCTGTCAGTGGGGCGTGGCAGGATCAGGGGCGTGGCAGAAACAGCATCGAAGACGACCGACAAGACCCCCGGCGGCACCCGTCCCCGGCTGATGCTCATGGACGGGCACTCGCTGGCCTACCGCGCGTTCTTCGCGCTGCCCGCGGAGAACTTCACCACCGCGACGGGCCAGCCGACGAACGCGATCTACGGCTTCGCCTCGATGCTGGCCAACACCCTGCGTGACGAGGCGCCCACGCACTTCGCGGTGGCGTTCGACGTGTCCCGCAAGACCTGGCGGTCGGAGGAGTTCACCGAGTACAAGGCGAACCGCTCCAAGACGCCGGACGAGTTCAAGGGCCAGGTCGAGCTGATCGGTGAGCTGCTCGACGCGATGCACGCGCAGCGCTTCGCCGTCGAGGGCTTCGAGGCGGACGACGTCATCGCCACCCTCGCCACGCAGGCCGAGGCCGAGGGCTTCGAGGTGCTGATCGTCACCGGCGACCGTGACTCCTTCCAACTGGTCTCCGAGCACACGACGGTGCTGTACCCGACGAAGGGCGTCTCGGAGCTCACCCGGTTCACTCCGGAGAAGGTTGCCGAGAAGTACGGGTTGACGCCTGCCCAGTACCCCGACTTCGCGGCGCTGCGCGGCGACCCGTCCGACAACCTGCCCGGCATCCCCGGCGTCGGCGAGAAGACCGCCGCGAAGTGGATCAACCAGTTCGGCTCCTTCGCGGAGCTGGTCGAGCGCGTCGACGAGGTCAAGGGCAAGGCCGGGCAGAACCTCCGCGACCACCTGGAGGCGGTCAAGCTGAACCGCCGGCTCACCGAGCTGGAGCGCCGGGTCGAGCTGCCCAAGGCGGTCGCCGACCTGGAGCGGGCCGCGTACGACCGCAAGGCCGTCGCGATGGTCCTGGACACCTTGGAGATCCGCAACCCGTCCCTGCGTGAGCGGCTCTTCGCCGTCGACCCGGGCGCGGAGGAGGCCGAGGTCACCCCGATCACGACGGACGGCGTGCAGGTGGACGGCACGGTCCTCGGCACGGGCGAGCTGGCCCCGTGGCTCGCCGCGCACGGCACGGAGCGGCTCGGCGTCGCCACCGTCGACGCCTGGGCGCTGGGTGCCGGCTCGGTCGCCGAGGTCGCGCTCGCCGACGCCGACGGTGCCGCCGCCTGGTTCGACCCCGCCGAGCTGGACGAGGCCGACGAGCAGGCGTTCGCGGCCTGGCTCGCCGACGCGGACCGGCCCAAGGTCCTGCACAACGCCAAGGGCGCCATGCGCGTCCTCGCCGAGCACGGCTGGTCCGTCGAGGGCGTGACCATGGACACCGCGCTCGCCGCCTACCTGGTCAAGCCGGGCCGCCGCTCCTTCGACCTGGACGCGCTGTCCATGGAGTACCTGCACCGCGAGCTGGCCCCCGCCGCGGCCGCCGACGGCCAGCTGGCCTTCGGCGCGGACGACGGCGCCGAGGCCGAGGCCCTGATGGTCCAGGCCCGTGCGGTCCTGGACCTGGGCCAGGCCTTCGAGGCCCGCCTGGAGGAAGTGGGTGCGGCGGACCTCCTGCGGGACGTGGAGCTGCCCACCTCCGTGCTGCTGGCCCGCATGGAGCGGCACGGCATCGCGGCCGACCGTGCGCATCTCGAAGCAATGGAACAGATGTTCGCTGGTGCGGTGCAGCAGGCGGTGAAGGAGGCGCACGCGGCGGCGGGTCACGAGTTCAACCTGGGCTCGCCCAAGCAGCTCCAGGAGGTCCTCTTCGGCGAGCTGGCCCTGCCGAAGACGAAGAAGACCAAGACCGGCTACACCACGGACGCCGACGCCCTGGCCTGGCTCGCCACCCAGACCGACAACGAACTCCCGGTGATCATGCTCCGGCACCGTGAGCAGGCAAAGCTCCGGGTCACGGTCGAGGGCCTGATCAAGACGATCGCGGGCGACGGCCGCATCCACACCACCTTCAACCAGACGGTGGCCGCGACCGGCCGCCTGTCCTCCACGGACCCCAACCTCCAGAACATCCCGGTCCGCACGGACGAGGGCCGGGCGATCCGCCGCGGCTTCGTCGTCGGTGACGGCTTCGAGGCCCTGATGACCGCGGACTACAGCCAGATCGAACTGCGCGTGATGGCACACCTCTCCGAGGACGCGGGCCTCATCGAGGCGTTCACCTCCGGCGAGGACCTGCACACGACGGCGGCGGCCCAGGTGTTCGCGGTGGACCCCTCGGCGGTGGACGCGGAGATGCGCCGCAAGATCAAGGCGATGTCGTACGGCCTGGCGTACGGGCTGTCGGCCTTCGGCCTGTCCCAGCAGCTCAACATCGAGGCGGCCGAGGCCCGCGCCCTGATGGACGCGTACTTCGAACGCTTCGGCGGCGTGCGGGACTATCTGCGCCGGGCGGTCGACGAGGCGCGGGCGACGGGCTACACGGCGACGCTCTTCGGGCGCCGCCGCTACCTCCCCGACCTCAACAGCGACAACCGTCAGCGCCGCGAGGCGGCCGAACGCATGGCCCTCAACGCGCCCATCCAGGGCACGGCGGCGGACATCGTCAAGATCGCCATGCTGAAGGTGGACGGCGCGCTGCGGGCGGCGGACCTGCGGTCCCGCATGCTCCTCCAGGTCCACGACGAAATCGTCCTGGAGATCGCCCCCGGCGAGCGCGAGGCCGTGGAGGAGATCGTCCGCCGCGAGATGGCGGGCGCGGTCCACCTCAGGGCCCCCCTCGACGTCTCCGTCGGCGTCGGCCCCGACTGGGAATCCGCCGCGCACTGACCTCCGACGGTCCGCCAAGAGACGGGGCTCGGCCAACAGGGCCGAGCCCCGAGCCCCCGGCGGTCGCGCAACCACAACGGCGCATGCCGGCGGTGCCGAACCAGCCGATCCTGTTCACCGGGCCCACCCGCATCACCCGGCCCGCCGGAGCCCCGCCGAAGGCTCGCCGCAGCCCCGCCGAAGCCCGCAGGGCCCCGCACGGGGCCGTCACTCACGTGGCCCCCGCCAGAACGCCTCCGCCGCCCCCGCCCGTAAAGATGCGGACATGGGTATACGCACGCTCCACCGCCGGACGGCCCACGCACGGCCCCCGAGCCGGCCGGGCACCCCCGAGGCGCCGGACACGTCGCCCCCGCCGGTTCCGGCCCTCTCGGCCGAGGCAAGCACCGCCCGCATCCCCGCCGACCCGGCCGGAGCCGTCCGCAGGACGGCGGCAGACCTCGGGCGCAGACTCACCGGCCGGCTCACCCGGGCGAGAAATGCGGCCGCAGGCCTCGGCCGCGGCTACTTCGCGCTGCTCCTCGCGCGGCTCCCGAGAACCCGCCCCGCACGCACGATCACCGTCTTCGTGGCACCCCTCACCGAGCGGCCGACGGGGTCCGCCGCGCATCGGCCCCGCCCGGACCGGCGGCATCCGGGGCCGGACGCCACACCCTGACCCCGAGGGCGTACGCGAGCAGCCCCGGCACCAGTCCCGCGCCCAGCCCGAAGCACAGTGTCGGCACCAGCTCCCACGGCTTCGCGGCGGCATTCCCGTACGCCCACCGCAGCGCCCGCTGCGCGGCTCCGGCGACCGCGCAGCCGCCGATCACCGCGGCGGCCCACCACCGGTCCCGCGCCGACAGCGGCGGAACCCCCACCGGCCCGCTCGACGGCATCCGCCGTACCGCCCGCCCCACCCACGCCGCGGTCACCAGGGCGGCCACGAGCGAGCTGCCGTACTGGAGGTACCAGTGCACCGGCACCCCCGCCGCGGACCGGCCGAGAACCGGGAACAGCCGTACCCCCCAGCGGTCGTGATGCGTGAACGCGTCCCACACCACGTGCGTCGACGCGCCGAGCACCGCGGAGACGTACCACAGGCCGACCGAGGCGGGCCGCACGCGCGCGCGTGGCGTCCCGCACCGCAGCAGGGCCGCCCACCGGCCCTGGCGGTCCCGCGGCAGCTGCGCCACCAGCGGTTCGCGCAGTACCAGCCACAACCCCACCAGGCCCCAGGACACCAGTACGTCGACGCTCAGCACACCGGCGAAGGAGTGGGTGACGTTCCCGAACCGCATCGCCCCGGGCAGCAGACCGGCCGCGTAGTAGGTCATGTCGGGCGAGAAGGAACCCGCCACGAGCACCGCCGGTACCAGTCGGCCCCGGCCGGACCCGTCCCCGCGGACCGCGGGCAGCACCGCCGCCGCGTGGCTGAGAGTGAACGGCAACTCGGCTCCCTTCACCGGACGTTACGGGGTGGATGGCCCGTGATCGCGTGGCCCAGTATGCGGGAGCGCGCCCCGGACCAACGGGACGTGGCCGACTGGTGAAAACCGGGCGGCACCGGGTGCCCCCGCAAAGGAAGTTGTCGTAGGGTCACCTGGGTCACAGTGCCGGGGCACCGGTCGCACACATCGACGTTTCAGTGGAAAAGCGCAACGGGGGCAACCACAGCCACAGGTCATCCGTCACAACAGGGCGAGCGGGAAGAGCGGAAAGACTTGAGACGGGCGCTCGGGCGTCCATGGGAGGGGTTCACTCTATGGCGGCGCATTTCGGCAGTCGGCTGCGCAAAGGGGCGGCGACCACCGCCGTGGCCGCGGCGGCGGTGGCGGCTCTCTCCGGGTCCCAGGCACCGGGAGTGACGGCCGACGACCCGGGCAGACAGGCCGCCGCCGGCGCCACCGCCGCGCCGGAGGCGATGTCCGACGACAACGCCACCGGCAACTCGCCTTACTACACGGACCTGCCGCCGCTGAACAGCCCCGAACCCAGCGCCAGTCCGTCGCCGACCATCGGCGCGCCCGCCTCGGTGGGAACGGCCGAGGCGGGCATACCCGCGACCGTCCTCGACGCCTACAAGAAGGCCGCGGCCGAACT
This sequence comes from Streptomyces sp. NPDC004542, assembly GCF_040610035.1. Taxonomy (NCBI): domain Bacteria; kingdom Bacillati; phylum Actinomycetota; class Actinomycetes; order Kitasatosporales; family Streptomycetaceae; genus Streptomyces; species Streptomyces sp. NPDC004542. The sequence goes on along the minus strand of NZ_JBEXLP010000008.1, from coordinate 93,689 downwards.
GCGCGACTCCAAGCCCGGCTGCAACCTGCCCTGGCAGCTCCTCGCCGCCATCGGCAAGGTCGAGTCCGGTCAGGCGCGCGGCGGGCGCGTCGACGCGAACGGCACGACCATCGGCCGCATTCTCGGCCCGCAGCTCGACGGCAACGGCTTCGCGCTCATCAAGGACACCGACAACGGCGAGTACGACGGCAACAGCTCCTACGACCAGGCCGTCGGACCCATGCAGTTCATCCCGTCCACCTGGGCCTGGGCCGGGCGCGACGGCAACGGCGACGGCGTGAAGGACCCCAACAACGTCTACGACGCCGCCCTCGCCGCCGGCCACTACCTGTGCCGCAACGACTGGGACCTGTCCCAGCAGAGCGGCCTGCACAGCGCCATCCTCAGCTACAACAACTCGCAGGACTACCTGAACCTGGTCCTGTCGTGGCTGGAGTACTACCGCAAGGGCACCCACTCCGTCCCCGACGGCACCGGTTCGGTGCCCTCGCACCGCAGCGACGACCACACGAGCGGGGCCGGCCCCACCCCGAAGCCGTCGACGCCGTCGACGCCGCACACGTCCACGCCGAGCCCGAAGCCGACCGAACCGGGCGACGGCCACACCGCCGGCCCCAGCCCCGAGCCGGGCACCCCGACACCGTCGCAGACACCCACCGACACGGTGGACCACCTCGAGGACGCGGGCACCGCCAAACTCACCACGATGGCCGGGGACGCCTTCACCAAGCGGATCAGCACGCGCGCCGAGACCAAGGCCGGCAAGGCCGTCGGCAAGGTCAGGATCCGGTTCACGATCACCGGTGACACGGACGCCGTCTTCACCGGCGGTGAGAAGGTCGCCACCGTGGCCACCGACAGCACCGGCACCGCCGTCGCGCCCATGCTCCAGGCGGGCGAGAAGACCGGCGACTTCACCGTCCACGCGGCCGTCGCGGGCCGCCCGGTCACCGGCGTCGACTACCGGGCGACCGTCACGGCACGGGCCGCCGACACCCTCGCCCGCACCAGTGACACCGCGCTGACCTGCACGCCGGGCGGCGAGTTCGCCGACCAGGTGGAGGTGAAGGCCACCTACAAGGGCGCCGTCGCCGACAAGGTCGCGGCCACCGCGACCCTGATCAAGTCCGCCGACGACCCGACCGTGGACGACAAGGGCCCCTACTTCAAGGACGCCGACGGCAAGGCCGTCCGCACCCTGACGGGCCTGGAGACGGACGCCAAGGGCCTGCTGAAGCTGCCGAAGCTGTACGCGGACGACACCACCGGCACGTTCCTGCTCCAGGTCACCACCACCGGTGGTGCGACGCTGACCGTCGAACTCGAGGTCGCCGCGGCGGACTCGTCGGCGAGCCCGTCACCCAGCGGCACCGAGAGCCCCTCCGCGTCCCCGAGCCCCTCCGCGTAGGGACCGGCCGCACCCGACGAGGGCGCCCCTCCGCTCCGGCGGAAGGGCGCCCTCGTTCCGTGTGCGCGACGTGTTCTCATCTCGCGCCGCCGTTGCTACCGTGCCCGGACCTGACGATGTATCAGTTCCGTACGGCCCGGGGGAGGTCCCGCATGCGAGCCCTGATCGCCGCCGCGACCGGTTTCGCCCTCGCGTTCGTCCTCGTCCTCGCGATCACGGCGATGGGCTCCCCGGCCGGCAGCACGTCCCCCAGACCGCTGCTCACCACGGTGCCCCCGCACCCGTGACCGCCCGCCCGGGAGGGAGGCCGAGATGCGCCGCAAGGCCAGTCTGATCCTGCTCGCCCTCGCCGTGTTCTTCGCGGCGCTGTCCCCGCTGCTGCGCTGGTACGCCTTCCCTCGCCTGGCCAAGATCCCCGCGAACCAGTACCAGGACATGGTCCTCGAGGCGAGGAACGCCACCCTCCTCGACTACGGCACGATGAAGGCGAGGAAGGTCTCCAAAATCACCATCGTGCAGACCCTCAAGGGCGACGTGGCGGCCGCCCGGCGGATCGAGAGGACGGCGGGGCGGGACGTGGTCGTCTGGGACGGACTGTCCTACGTGCAGGGCCCCGACGGCAAGATGGTCTCCAAGGTCCCCGAGCGCTACATCTTCGACGCCCACTCCCAGGAACCCGTCCACGCCACCGGCGAGATGGTCGACGGCGATCCCGTCAGGCGGGACGGCATCGAGTTCAAGTGGCCCTTCCTCACGCAGAAGCGGGACTACGAGTACTTCGACGCGCAGACCCGCACCACCAGCCCGATCCACTACGAGGGCACCCGGACGTTCCGTGGCGTGAAGGTCTACTACTTCGAGCAGACCGTCCCGTGGACCAAGGTGAAGATGCCCCGGACCATGCCGGTCAAGGGCATCACACCCGAGTCGGTCGCCAGGACCGGCACGACCCGCTGGTACACCACCGTCCGCAGGTTCTGGGTCGAACCCGTCACCGGCGCCCCCGTCTACGGCGAGGAACTCCACAAGGAGGAACTGCGCGGCGGCACCCTGCTCGGCGGACGGGCCAGGGTGACGGCGTTCGCCGGGGACGTGAAGATGCGCGAGGACTACATCCAGCACACCGTGGCCCTGGTGAAGCACAACCGCACGATCATCCTGCTGCTGACGTCGTACCTGCCGTGGGGCTTCCTCGTCCTGGGCACCCTGCTCCTGGCACTGTCCCTGTACCTGGAGGCACACGGCCGCGAACCATCGCCCCCAAAACCCTCGAAGCCCACCGCCCCGCAGCCGGCCACCGCCTGACGTGCCGCGCCGCAGTGGGGCCGCGCGGGCGCCGGACGGCGTTCGTCAGCGGCTGGGGCGGGCGTTGGTGTGACGGGTCGGTTCGGCGGTGAGCGGGTCCTCGGGCCACGGGTGCTTCGGGTACCGCCCGCGCAGTTCGGCCCGTACGCCCTTGTAGCCGTCCTTCCAGAAGGACGCGAGGTCCGCGGTGACGGCGGCGGGCCGCCCGGCGGGGGAGAGGAGGTGGACCAGCAGCGGCACGCCCGCCACGACGGGCGAGACCCGCAGTCCGAACATCTCCTGGAGCTTCACGGCGAGGACGGGCCGTTCCGGGTCGCCGTAGTCGATCCGGATCCTGGACCCACTCGGTACGGTGATCCGCTCGGGGGCGAGTTCGTCGAGCCGCGCGGCTTCCCCCGAGGCCCAGGGCAACAGCCGCCCGAGCGCCGCCCCGGCGTCGATCCGCGCCAGGTCCGCGCGTCGCCGGGCCCGGCCCAGCTCGGGCTCCAGCCACTCGTCCACGCGCGCGTACAGCGCCTCGTCGGACACGTCCGGCCAGGGCTCGCCGGCCCGCAGCCGCAGGAAGGCCAGCCGCTGCCGCAGCCCGACGGCCTCCGCCGGCCACCGCAGCAGCCCGAACCCCTCCTGCCGCAGCCCCTCGAGCAGCGCCTGGCGTACGAGGCCGGGATCGGCGTCCCTCAGCGGGCGCACCGCCAGCTCGACGGCCCCCAGCCGTTCCACCCGGCGCGCGACGACGTCGCCGTCCGCCCAGCGCACCTCGTCCCGCTCCTCGTACAGCGCCCGCGCCGCGAACCGCGCCAGTTCCTCGTCGACCACCGCCCCGAGCCGCACGCGCGCGTGCCCCTTGCCGAGCGCCCGGCCGGCCGAGGCGACGGCGATCCAGGGCGCCCCGTGCAGCGGGGACCCCTCGGCAAGCTCGGCCCGCGTCCCGGAGACCATGAGGTAGGACCCGCCCTCGAGCCTGGCCACCCGCTCCGGGAACGCGAGAGCGGCGACGAGCCCGGCGATCCGGTCGTCGCCGGCGTCCGTCCCGATCCCGGCGTCCACGTGAGACCGGGAGTCACGGCCGGCCGGGCGGGAAACCCCCTCCGGAACGACCGCCCGCAGCCGCCGGACCTCAGCGGCCCACCGCTTGGCGTAGACGTCACCCCCGCGCCGCGCGACACGCACGGCCGACGCCAGGTCGTCCCCGTACTCCCTCGGCGCCTCCTCGCTCAGCAGCGCGACGACCTCGGCGCCCGCGCCGGAGGTGTCCAGCAACGCCCTCCCCAGCCGGGGATGCAGGCCCAGCCGGGACAGCCGTACCCCCCGCTCCGTGGCCGAACCGGCGGAGTCCACCGCCCCCACGGCCGCCAGCGCGGAGCGCGCCGTCGCCATCGCCCCGCCCGGCGGAGCGTCGAGCAGCGCCAGCCCCGAGGCGTCCGGATCCCCCCAGCAGGCCACCTGGAGGGCGAACGCGGTCAGGTCGGCCACCTTGATCTCCGGCGACGGGAAACGCGGCAGGCGCCCCTCCTCGGCCTCCGCCCAGCAGCGGTACACCGTCCCCGGCGCCTCACGCCCGGCCCGCCCGGCCCGCTGCCGTCCGGCCGCGTGCGACGCCCGTACCGTCGTCAGCGCGCTCAGCCCGCGGGCGTGGTCCACCCGCGGTTCCCGGGCCAGCCCCGAGTCGACGACCACCCGCACCCCGGGCACCGTCAGCGACGACTCCGCCACGGAGGTGGCCAGCACCACCCGGGGCCGCTGCCCGGGCACCAGCACGGCGTCCTGCGCCGCGGCCGGTGCCCGCCCGTGCACCTGGAGCACGTCCACGTCGCCCAGGTCCCCCAGCAGCCCGGCGACCCGCCGGATCTCGCCCGTGCCCGGCAGGAAGCACAGCACGTCCCCGGCGCACTCCGCCAGCGCCCGCCGCACCACCGACGCCACGTGCGCGAGCAGGACCGGATCCACCCACATGCCGTGCGACGGCCGTACCGTACGCGCCGGGGGCGCGTAGACGACGCCGACCGCGTGCGCGGAGCCCCGGGCCTCGACGACGGGCGCCCCGCCGAGCAGCCGTGACCACTCCTCCGGGTCCGTGGTCGCCGACGCGGCCACCAGGCCCAGCTCCGGCCGCAGGTTCTCCCGCACGTCCCACAGGAACGCGGCCACCGTGTCCGCGTCCAGGTGCCGCTCGTGGCACTCGTCGAGCAGGACCACGTCGACACCGGTCAGCTCCTGGTCCCGCTGGAGCCTCTGCAGCAGTACACCGGTCGTGACGACCTCCACGCGCGCGTGCCGGCCCACGACCCGCTCGCCGCGCACGGTGTAACCGACGCTGCCGCCGGTCTTCTCGCCCAGCAGCCAGGCCATCCGTCGGGCGGCGGCCCGGGCCGCGATCCGCCGTGGCTCGGCCACGACGACCCGCCGCGCGGGCCCGTCCCCGAGCAGCCCGGCCAGCGCGAGCGGCACCAGCGTCGTCTTGCCGGTGCCGGGCGGCGCTCCGAGGACGGCGGTGCCGTGCTCCTCCAGGGCGTCGTTCAGCGCGGGCAGCGCGCCGCGTACGGGCAGGGCGTCCAGGGCGTCGTAACGGATCACACGCTCAGTCTCGTACGCACACGAAGATCGCCGTCCCCGGGATGAGGCTGCCCCGCAGCGGCGACCACCCGCCCCACTCCGAGGTGTTCCAGGCCGGCCACTCCGGCTCGACCAGGTCCACCAGCCGGAAGCCCGACGCCGCGACGTCCCGGACCCGGTCGCCGAGCGTCCGGTGGTGTTCGACGTACACCGCCCGGCCCTCGTCGTCCTGCTCGACGTACGGCGTGCGGTCGAAGTAGGAGGCGGCCACGGACAGGCCCTCGGGGCCGGGCTCGTCCGGGAACGCCCAGCGCAGGGGGTGCGTCACCGAGAACACGAACCGGCCGCCCGGCCGCAGCACCCGGCACACCTCGCGCAGCACCAGCCGCGGGTCGGCGACGAACGGCAGCGCCCCGTACGCCGAGCACGCCAGGTCGAAGGAGCCTTCGGCGAAGGGCAGCGCGCAGGCGTCGGCGCACACCAGCGGAAACGAGCCGCCGATGCGCAGGGCGTGCTGGAGCTGGCGGTGCGAGAGGTCCAGGGCCACCGGGCGGGCTCCCTGGGCGGCCAGCCAGCGCGAGCACTGGGCGGCGCCCGCGCCGATCTCCAGGACGTCCCGGCCCTTGAGGTCCTCGGGCGGCCCGAGCAGCTCGGCCTCCACCTCGTCCAGGCCCTCGGGGCCCCACACGAAGCGGTCGTCGCCGAGGAACGTGCCGTGTTCGACCTGGTAGTCGTCCGCGTTCCGGTCCCACCAGCCCCGGTTGGCCCGGGAGCTCTCCGTCACCCCGGCGTCACGCCGGGTGGCTTCCGGTTCGAACGGTTCGGGCTCTTGGATGATCGGCTCCCTCGTCGTAATCTTCCGTGCAACCCGTTCGGGCCGTGTCGTCACGGGAGAGGTCCCCCGGGCCTGCGTGGCCTCGTGGGACGGTTCTTGTGCCGGTTATGCGGCGATCCGCCCCGGGTGTGCGGCTTCGCGCATTGACCCTGCCCGGCTGCCCCCGTATGCTACAAGTTGCGCTGCGGGCCTGCGCACCTCAGACGGAGCAGGCTGCGCTCGCATCTGTTGTATGTCCCCTCGGTTGTCGAGGCGTCATCACCCATATCGGTGGGGCGCTTCCTTGGCTGTCCGGCTTCTGCAGAGCGAAACGGGCTCCCGGCGTAAGCAGTGCCTACGACTTCAATGTCCGTACCGGAGCCCTTTCCCACATGACGAGCAGCACCGAGACCACCGCCACCACCCCGCAGGTAGCGGTCAACGACATCGGTAACGAGGAAGCCTTCCTCGCCGCGATCGACGAGACGATCAAGTACTTCAACGACGGCGACATCGTCGACGGCGTCATCGTGAAGGTCGACCGGGACGAGGTCCTGCTCGACATCGGTTACAAGACCGAAGGTGTCATCCCGAGCCGCGAGCTCTCGATCAAGCACGACGTCGACCCGAACGAGGTCGTCGCCGTCGGCGACGAGATCGAGGCCCTGGTCCTCCAGAAGGAGGACAAGGAAGGCCGCCTGATCCTCTCGAAGAAGCGCGCCCAGTACGAGCGTGCCTGGGGCACCATCGAGAAGATCAAGGAAGAGGACGGCATCGTCACCGGTACCGTCATCGAGGTCGTCAAGGGTGGTCTCATCCTCGACATCGGCCTCCGCGGCTTCCTCCCCGCCTCCCTGGTCGAGATGCGTCGTGTCCGCGACCTCCAGCCGTACGTCGGCAAGGAGCTCGAGGCCAAGATCATCGAGCTGGACAAGAACCGCAACAACGTGGTCCTGTCCCGCCGCGCCTGGCTGGAGCAGACCCAGTCCGAGGTCCGCCAGACGTTCCTCACCACCCTCCAGAAGGGTCAGGTCCGTTCCGGCGTCGTCTCCTCGATCGTCAACTTCGGTGCCTTCGTGGACCTGGGTGGCGTCGACGGTCTGGTCCACGTCTCCGAGCTGTCCTGGAAGCACATCGACCACCCCTCCGAGGTCGTCGAGGTCGGCCAGGAGGTCACGGTCGAGGTCCTGGACGTCGACATGGACCGCGAGCGCGTCTCCCTGTCGCTGAAGGCGACCCAGGAAGACCCGTGGCAGCAGTTCGCCCGCACCCACCAGATCGGCCAGGTCGTGCCCGGCAAGGTCACGAAGCTGGTGCCGTTCGGTGCGTTCGTCCGCGTGGACGAGGGCATCGAGGGTCTGGTCCACATCTCCGAGCTGGCCGAGCGCCACGTGGAGATCCCGGAGCAGGTCGTCCAGGTCAACGACGAGATCTTCGTCAAGGTCATCGACATCGACCTCGAGCGCCGTCGCATCAGCCTCTCGCTGAAGCAGGCCAACGAGGCCTTCGGCGCCGACCCGGCCTCGGTCGAGTTCGACCCGACCCTGTACGGCATGGCCGCGTCCTACGACGACCAGGGCAACTACATCTACCCCGAGGGCTTCGACCCCGAGACCAACGACTGGCTCGAGGGCTACGAGACCCAGCGCGAGGCGTGGGAGCACCAGTACGCCGAGGCGCAGTCCCGCTTCGAGCAGCACCAGCAGCAGGTCATCAAGTCCCGCGAGGCGGACGCCCAGGCCGCTGCCGAGGGTGGCGAGGCCGCCGCTCCGGCCGCGTCCGGTGGCGGTTCGTACTCCTCCGAGGGCCCGGACACCTCCGGCGCGCTGGCCTCGGACGAGGCGCTGGCCGCGCTCCGCGAGAAGCTGGCCGGCGGCCAGAGCTGATCGCTGACCGCTGGGCTTAGCGGGTAGTCCTGCTGAGGGGCCGTACCTTTCGAGGTGCGGCCCCTCAGACGTGTTCGGTTCCCCGCGCCCCTTGGGGGCGCAAGCGGGCCTCGTCGTCACGGGGCCTTTCCTGATCATGGGCGCGGCGTGGGAATGCCCGCGCCTCAGGGCACGTTGACCATGACGGACACGAGGAGGGGCGGTCACTGTGCTTGATCCGCAGGGTTTGTACGCGTGGGAGCCGAAGGGGCTGGCCGTCGTCGACATGGCGCTGGCCCAGGAGTCGGCGGGGCTCGTCATGCTCTACCACTTCGACGGATACATCGACGCCGGGGACACCGGCGACCAGATCGTCGACCGGCTCCTCGACTCGCTGCCCCACCAGCTGGTCGCCCGCTTCGACCACGACCGGCTCGTGGACTACCGCGCGCGCCGCCCGCTGCAGACCTTCAAGCGCGACCGCTGGACCGACTACGAGGAACCCGCCATCGAGGTCCGGCTCGTCCAGGACACCACCGGTGCGCCCTTCCTGCTCCTGTCGGGCCCGGAGCCGGACGTGGAGTGGGAGAGGTTCGCCGCGGCCGTCCAGCAGATCGTGGAACGCCTGGGTGTCCGGCTGTCCGTGAACTTCCACGGCATCCCCATGGGCGTCCCGCACACGCGGCCCGTCGGCCTCACCCCGCACGGCAACCGCACCGACCTGGTCCCCGGTCACCGCAGCCCCTTCGAGGAGGCGCAGGTGCCCGGCAGCGCCGAGTCGCTGGTCGAGTACCGCCTCATGGAGGCGGGCCACGACGTCCTGGGCGTCGCCGCGCACGTGCCGCACTACATCGCGCGCTCCCCCTACCCGGACGCGGCGCTGACCGTCCTGGAGTCCATCACGGGCGCGACCGGCCTGGTCCTCCCCGGCATCGCGCACTCCCTGCGCACGGACGCCCACCGGACCCAGACCGAGATCGACCGGCAGATCCGCGAGGGCGACGAGGAACTCACCGCCCTCGTCCAGGGCCTCGAGCACCAGTACGACGCCGCGGCGGGTGCCGAGACCCGCGGCAACATGCTCGCCGAACCGGCCGACATCCCGTCCGCGGACGAGATCGGCCGCGAGTTCGAACGCTTCCTGGCGGAGCGGGAGGGCGACAACTGAGCCGCCGGGGGAGGGCCTAAGCTTCCGCTCATGCTGACAGTGGGCCTGACCGGCGGCATCGGCGCCGGCAAGAGCGAGGTGTCACGGATGCTCGTCGAGCACGGGGCCGTGCTGATCGACGCGGACCGCATCGCGCGCGAGGTCGTCGCGCCCGGTACCGAGGGTCTCGCGGCCGTCGTCGAGGCCTTCGGCGACCAGGTGCTCGCCGAGGACGGCGGCCTGGACCGGCCGAAACTCGGCTCGATCGTCTTCGCCGACCCGGCGCAGCTGGCCCGCCTCAACTCGATCGTGCACCCCTTGGTGGGCGCTCGCTCCCGCGAACTGGAGAACGCGGCGGCCGAGGACGCCGTCGTCGTCCACGACGTCCCCCTCCTCGCGGAGAACGGCCTCGCACCGCTGTACGACCTGGTGATCGTCGTCGACGCCGACCCCGGGACCCAGCTCGACCGGCTGGTCCGGCTGCGGGGCATGAGCGAGGAGGACGCACGCGCGCGCATGGCCGCACAGGCCACCCGCGAGAAGCGCCTGGAGATCGCGGACGTCGTCATCGACAACGACGTGCCCCTTCCGGTGCTGCGCCGGCGGGTCGGCGAGGTCTGGGACGACCTGGTGCGCAGGGCGCACGCGCCGCGCGGCGACGCCGGGACGCCGCACGAGGAATAGCGGCCCAAGATCCGGGCGTTGAACCCCTCCAGTGAGGGAAGGACTGTGCCGTGCCCGAGACCAGCGGTTCCACCGGACGTACGCCAAAAACGCATGTCATCGACTTCCGTGCCGCCGAGCAGTTGCTCAACGCACGGGACCCGCGGGGCGCGGTGAAGCTGCTCGACGGGGTCATCGCCGCCCACCCGGAGAACACGGCCGCGCGGCTGCTGCGCGCCCGTGCCTTCTTCGCCGCCGCGCAGCTGCGGCCCGCGGAACTCGAGTTCACCATCGTCCTGGAGCGCGAGCCGGACAACGCCTTCGCGCACTTCGCGCTCGCCCGCACCTACGAACGTCAGGGACGGCACGACCAGGCCAAGCGCCACTTCCGGCTGGCGGCCGCGCTGGACCCCAAGCCGCAGTACCTGAAGGCGGCCCGCTTCGACTCCTGACCGCCCGTCCCTGACCGCCTCCCGGACCGCCGGTTCTTGGCCGTCCGCCCATGACCGCCGTCCCTGGCCGCCGTCCTCGGCCGTCCGTCCCGGGCGGCCGGTCACGTATGCCGGTGCCGCGACGGCCGGAACGGCGGGTGACGCCGTGGCGGGCGGCGGGCCGGCGGCTCATCCAGCGGAGCGTACGGCGGGACGTCCCGGCCCGGCTGGTAGTGCGGGCCCTGCCGGATGTGCCGGACGATCACGGTCAGGTCGACGGCGGCCACCAGCCACAGCACCCCGCACGCCGCCGCCCATCCGGGGCGTCCGGCGAACGCGAAGGCCGCCGTGCCGACGATCGCCCAGGCCACACCCCACACGCTCAGCCACAACCGCGCCCGCAGTGCACTGCGCGCGGTCACCGGTTCACTGCCCGTACGCATCGCCGTTCACTCTCCTGCCTCTCACGTACCCTGCCATGAGGGCCTTCACCCAAGGGGGACCGCACCGTGCTGCCGGACGCCGACGACCTGCCCGAGCTGCTCCTCGACCTCGCCGTACCGCACGAGGACATCAACGAACTGGTCCTGCTGCGGAACACCGTGACGGGCGACCCGGGCGTGCTGCGGCTGCTGGCGGAATGCGTGGAGGAGCTGGTCCGGGACATCGGGGAGATCGGCCGGACACCGGAGATCGACGAGCGGATCGCCGCCGCTCCGGCCGTCCTGGAACGGTACTTCCCCGTGTACGTGTTCCTCGCCGCGGTGCCGCACACGCGCGCGTACCACCGTGAGCGCGGCATCCCGGCCGGCGTCTCCCGCCGCACCCTCGCCGACCTCGGCCGTAACATCGCCACCGGCCGCAGGCGGCACGGCACCACGGGCCTGCTGAACCCGAGCTGGCTCGCCCGCCACTTCCGCGGTGAGCTGTACCAACTGGGGCGCCTTCAGTTCGAGCGTACGGTGCTCGGGCAGCGCACCGCGCCGGCGCTGGCGGCGGCCGGGCTGCGGGCGGCACCGGGCGATCCCTGCCTCGCCGTCCACATACCCGGCTTCCACGGCCCCCTGACCCCGGCGGCCTGCGACCGCTCCGTGGCGCTGGCGTGCGAGTTCTTCGCCCTCCACTTCCCCGAGGAGCCGCACCGGGCCGCGGTCTGCCACTCCTGGCTGCTCGACCCACAGCTGAAGCGGTACCTGCCCGCGCGGTCCAACATCGTCCGCTTCCAGGACCGGTTCCGCACCGCCCGCGAGGACACCGAACCGGCCGACCGGGAGCCCGTGCGGTTCGTCTTCGGCGACCCGGACCTGCCGTTCGCCGAGCTGCCACGCCGGACCTCCGTGGAACGGGCGATCGGGGACCACCTGCGGGCCGGAGGACACTGGTACCTCGGGCACGGCTGGTTCCCGCTGCGGGCCGAATGAGGTGTACGCCGGACCGGGAGCCGGTGCGGCGATGAGTTCCCGGCCCGGGGCGGGTCTACCTCGGTGACAGCAACCGGGACCGCTTCACCCAGGAGAACCGCATGTCCGAGACCACCGCCTCCGTCACCCCCGCCGACTCCGCGCCGGCCCGTGACCGCCGTGCCCGGGTCACCCGGATCGCCCTGCGCACGGTGCAGGTGCTGCTCGCCCTCTTCTACGGGATCGCGAGCGCGCTGCCCAAGCTGATCGCCCATCCGTCGGCCGTCGAGTCCTTCGACCGGATCGGCTGGGGCAGCGCGGCCATGTACACGATCGGCGCGCTGGAACTCGCCGGGGCCGTGGCCCTGCTGGTGCCGGTCCTGCAGTCGCTGGCGGCGACGGCGCTGGGCGCGCTGATGGTGGGAGCCTTCATCGTCCAGATCACCGCCTTCGACGGACAGAACGCCGCGACCCCCCTGATCCTCATCATGCCGCTGGCCGTGATCGCCTGGGCCCGGCGGGGCCACAACGCGGACCTGCGGCTGCTGCTGCGGCCGGCCCGGCGGCGGGCAGCGTGACGTCACCGGCCTCCGGGACGCCCCCTGAGCCCGTTCAGCGCCCGCAGGCGCTCCAGCTCGCGGCGGTCGCGCTTGGTGGGGCGGCCGGTGCCGGGGTCGCGGAGACCGGCGGGCGCCACGACCTCGCGGGGCGGGGGCGGCGGGGAGTTGTCGATGTAGCACTGCTGGGCCACCGGGGCGCCGACCCGCTTGCGGATCAGCCGCTTGACGATCACGACCCGTTCCCGGCCCTCGTGCCGCAGACGCACCTCGTCGCCGACGCGCACGGAGTACGCGGGCTTGACGCGCTCGCCGTTCACATGGACATGTCCGCCGCGGCAGGCGGTGGCCCCGAGGGAGCGGGTCTTGATCAGCCGCACGGCCCAGATCCAGCTGTCGATGCGGACGGTCTCACCGCCGGCCGGACCGGCCGCCTCGGCCGCGGCCACGGCGGCGGCGATCTTAGGGTCGACGGCGGCCGCCGCACCCGGACCCGGGCCGGCGCCTGCGGTGCCTGTGCTGCCGCCGGTGCCGCGGCTGGTGTCCTCGTCCGCATCCTGGGAAGCCATGCTCCCGACCTTAGCTCGACGGACCGGGGCAACCGGACCCGATTTTCCACCTGGGGAACCGGTCCCGGCGCAGCCCCTACGGTGGAGACATGAACACCAGCGGCCTCGCCCGGCTCGACCGGCGCGTCGCGGACTGCCGCGCCTGCCCCCGTCTGGTCGCCTGGCGGGAGGAGGTGGCCCGGACCAAGCGCGCCGCCTTCGCCGACTGGACGTACTGGGGCCGCCCGGTGCCGGGCTTCGGCCCGCCGGACGCCCGGCTGCTGATCATCGGCCTCGCGCCCGCCGCGCACGGCGGCAACCGCACCGGCCGCATGTTCACCGGCGACCGCTCCGGGGACGTGCTCTACCAGGCCCTGCACGACGTAGGGCTGGCTTCGCAGCCCACGTCCGAACGCGCCGGTGACGGGCTGGAGCTGTACGGCGTCCGCGTCACCTCACCCGTACACTGCGCCCCGCCCGCCAACAAGCCGACCCCCGGGGAACGGGACACCTGCCGTCCCTGGCTCGTGCGGGAGCTGCGGCTGCTGCGCCCGACACTCCGGGCCGCCGTCGTCCTCGGCGCCTTCGGCTGGCAGGCCGCGCTGCCCGCGTTCGCCGAGGCGGGCTGGAACGTGCCCCGCCCCCGGCCGGCCTTCGCCCACGGCACCCGCGTCGCGCTCGACGGCCTGGGCCTCTTCGGCTGCTTCCACGTCAGCCAGCGCAACACCTTCACCGGCCGGCTCACCCCCGAGATGCTGCGCGAGGTGCTGCGCACGGCGGCACAGGCGGCCGGGCTGTGACCCGCGGGCCCGCCGCCGGCACGTACCGCACGCAGCGCACGCACCTCACATTCACGGCCGCCACACGTACCGCACGTCCGGCTCCCGCTCCTCGTTACCGCTGCCGTCCGTGAACTCCACGGCGACGAAGCCGTGCCGCTCGTAGAACCGGTGGGCGGGCTCGTTCACCTGAAAGGTCCGCAGCTGAAGTCCCCCGGGACTGCGCTCCTTGGCCAGCGCGACGAACCGGTCCCCGATGCCGAACGCGAGCTTGGTGCCCGCCTCGACCACAGTGGCGTGCGAGGAGGCGGGCGGCGGGAAGAGACCGGGGGCGGTGACGCGCCGGATCATGGGGGAGGCTCCTGGTGCGGACGATCGGATGATCGGGTGGCGGGCAACCATCCGATCATCCGAGCGGTACCTCCTCGTCGCATCCCGATGTCCAGGGTGCGCGGAGGCCGTTCGTCACGGAATGATCACCAAATCTTCACACCCCTTTTATGTGGCTCCTACATGGACTTACCGTCGTCCAGCTGAAGGAACCTCAGGGGGGACGACATGAACAGCCCGTACTCGACGACGCCCGCTCCACGCCCCGTGGACAACCGGCGCTGGTACAAGCGCAAGCGCGTCTGGGCGGCCGGCGTGGTCGTGTTCGGCCTGGGTGCCATCGGTGGCACCCAGAGCGCGCAGGACGAGGTCAACGCGGCGAACGCCGCCGCCGCCAAGCCCCGGCCGGCGGTCACGGTGACGGCCACGGCGACGGTGACCGACGTACCGAAGGCGGCGCCCGCGCCCACGGTCACCCGGACCAAGACGGTGAAGAAGCCCGGCCCGACCGTCACGGTCACCAGGACCGCGCGGAGCGTCTCCGGAGCCGGCACCAGCGACAACAGCGGCGGCGGCTACAGCGGCAGCAGCGACACCGGCACCTGCTCGATCACCTCCAACGCGGGCAACTGCTACCAGGCCGGCCAGTACTGCCGGAACAGTGACCACGGCGCCACGACGACCACCGCCGGCGGTACGGGGATCAGGTGCAGCTACAGCTCGGGCGCGTGGCGGTGGACCTACGCCTGACGGCGCACGCATCACGCCGTGCCGCGGGAGCGCCTCCTCGGGGGGTACGTGGGTCCGCGGTGACCGCCGTCGGCGTTCAGTGCTGGGCGAACTGGACGCGGGTCGCCTGGACGGTGTCCGGGCGGACGGCGAGGCCGCTGACGGTCAGCTGCTGGCCGTAGATGTCGGTGAGCCTCAACCGGCCGCCGCAGCCGGTGCCGTCCTCGGAGAGGAAGTAGTTGTAGGTCTCGCGGGTCAGCCGGCGCCAGCCGCCTGCGGTGCTGACCTCCAGGCGGGCCAGCGGGTTGCGGTGGCCGAGGGCCTGGATGCCGCACCAGTTTGCGCTGGAGCCGGTCTTGTAGCGGATCGAGACCTCGGCGGAGGTGCCGGGGCTCAGCAGGGTCCAGGAGACCGGGACGCGGCCGGTGTCGAGGGCGGCGAGTTTCGCGAAGGCCTGCTCGCTGAGGTCGAGTGCCCCGGGTGCGCACTCGGGGCACTCGTTGGTGACCCGCACCGTGACCGAGGCCCCGCCCGCGCGCACGCTGAGGTACGCCCCGCACGCCTCGGCGGTCTCGTAGTCGGTGTGGTTCATCGCCACGATCATCAGGTCGGAGGTCGGGCCGTACGTACAGGCGCCGTTGCCGTCCGCCGCGTCGTAATGGGTGGCGACGCCGGTATAGGTGACCCCTGGCTTGATCCGTCCCGCCAGCGGGGCCGCACCCGAGGCCGACCGGGCATCGGCCACGGCGGTGCGGGTGGGCGACGGCCGCGCCCCCGATCCGGTGGGCTTCCTGGTGGGCTTCGGGCTGGTCCTGGTGGGCTTCGGTGTCGGGGACGCCGTGGACGGCTTCGATTTTTCCGGCTTCGGTTTCGACGTCGGTGCCGCGGACGGGATGTTCGTCGTCCGGGTGCTCGCGGCGGGCGTGGCCGCGGCTCCCACGGTGTGGGAGCCGCCGTCGGGGCGGAACGCCATCACCAGGGATATGAGGAGTCCCGCGGCCGCCAGGGCGACGGCGGAGACCAGGGCCGTACGTCGCCTGGGGGCGGGGCGGCGGTGGGGTGACGATGCCACGGGTGACTCCTTTGAGTCCTTCGAGTCCCCCTGTGATACGCGAGGACATGCGCTTCCGACTCACCAGTGGTCGCAGTGGCCGGAAAAGTTGCCGGGAGTTCGGTGGCCATGTGGCGGGTGGAACTCCGCCCACACCGCCTTGCCCGGCGTGGAGGGCGGCCACGAGGAGGAGACCTTGGCCCGATCGAGACCGCGTGGGCCGCGTTCGTCGGGTTCGCGGCGGTGCAAGGGGAGCACGCCCCCAGGATTGCGTTCATGAAGGACGCGGCTGCCGGGACATCCGTCACACGGGCGAAACGCGTGAGTCCGCTTCCGTGCGGGAACCCGATTTAAGCTTGAAGCACCGAGCAGCCCGGCCACCGTCGCCCGAAGGCGCGCCCAGCCCCGCCCTCGTCCGCACAGGAGCCCAGTGATCCGCGTCCTCCCCGCCCGCCCCGCCCTGCCCCCATGGCTCGCGCACGCCTTCCGTGCCCAGCGCGGACCCGTGCCCTGGAGCGCGGTCACGCGAGGGGCGCTGGCCGCCGGCCCGCTGCTCCTGGCCGCCGTGCTCGCCGACCGCGTCTCCCTGGGCGTCTTCGCCGCCATCGCCGCCATGCTGGCCGGGACCAACGACCGGCCGGGCAGTCGGCGGGCCTCGGTCAAGCGGCTCGGGGTGCCCGCGCTCGCCGGGGCCGTGGGGCTGCTCACCGGGACGTACAGCGGGCAGCACCTCGCGGCCGTCCCGCTGACGCTGCTGCTCACCGGACTCGGCCTGCTCGCGGGCTGTGCGGTCGCCGTCGGACCCGCGGCCAGCGCCGCCGGCTCGCAGCTGCTGGTCGGCGCCGCCATCGGCGCCGGGATGCCGCTGCCCGAGCCGGGGTGGCTGCGGGCCCTCGCCTTCCTCGCCGGAGCCGGATGGCTGCTCGCGCTGCGGCTGGCGCTGCCCACGCCCGGCTCCCTCGCCGGTGACTTCCGCTTCGACGGGGAGCGGGCCGCCGTCGCCGGGGTGTACGACGCGATCGCCGACCTGCTCGACGCCGTGGGGACCGACGACGCCCTGGCCCGCCGGGCCGCGCTGACCGCCGCCCTCGACCATGCGCAGGACGCCCTCGCCGGACCCCGGCTGCGGCGCCACGCCAGCTCCGCGGCCGAGCGCCGGCTGCACGCCCAGTACGCCGCGGCGCTGCCCCTCGCCGAGGCCGCGACCGCCCTCGCCTGGGCCGGGGAGGCCGTGGGCGAGCGGGCCTCGGAGGGGCCCCGGCGGCTCGCCGGGGCCGTACGCGCCAACAGCGGCACCGGGCCGCTGCCCGCACCCCACCGGTCCGCCCCCGCGCTGCGCGCCCTCGACGACGCCCTGCTGCGCGCCGCCGAGACCTTCGACCGGGCCGGGAACGCCCAGCAGCGGCCCCCCACCCGGCGCCGCACCGCGAAGGACCTGCTCCGGGCCGCCCTCGGCAGCGGTGGACGGGAGTACGGCCTCAGGGTCGCCCTGTGTTTCGGCGCCAGCGCGGCCATCGCCCAGGCCCTGCACCACGCCCGCTGGTACGGTCACCAGCACTGGTACTGGCTGCCCGTGACCGCTGTGTGGCTGGTCAAGCCCGACCTCGGGCCGCTGGCCTCCCGGGTGCTGTCCAGGGCCGCCGGAACCGTGCTGGGCGCCCTCGTCTTCGCCGGCCTCGCCGCCGTACTGCCCCGGCCGGAGGGGCTCATCGCGATCGTGACCGTCTGCGGGGCGCTCATCCCCGTCGCCGCCCGGCACTTCGCCGCCCAGACCACCGTCTTCACGCTGCTCGTCCTCGCCCTCGTCATGGTCGCCGGGGAACCGCAGGCTTCCGCCGGCCGGATCGGCGAGACGCTGCTGGCCTGCGCCCTCGTGCTGATCGTCGGGCACCTGCCGATGCCGGGGGCGCGCGGTGGGGGCGTACGGCAGCGGCTCGCGGCGGCCGAACGCGCCGCGCACGCCTATCTCACCCACGTGCTCAGCGAGTCCGGCGACCACGCCGAACGGTGGGTGCTGCGCCGCGAGGCCTACCGCGCCCTCTCCGAGGCCCGCACCGCCATCGCCCTGTCCGCCGCCGAACTGCCCGCCCTCGCCCGCCACACCGAGGGCACGGACAGCGTGGCCGCCGTCCTCGAACGGCTTGTCGACACCACCACGGCGAGTGCCGTGTACCTCGACGACACCGGCCACCTGACCCCGGAACAGACCCGGCTCCTCACCGAACTCGTCGGCGAACTGGAACGGGGGCGCGCCGAAACGGTTCCTCCCAGGGCGGGTTCTCTTTCTTCGCAGTAGCGGGTCCCGTTCTTCATAGGGTGGGTCCCATGGACCCTGCCGACGGCCTCATCGACCAGCCCTACGACGTCTACCGGCGCCTGCGCGAGGACGCGCCCGTGCACCGCATCACCGGACCCGACGGGACGCCGGCCTGGCTGGTGACGCGGTACGAGGACGTGCGCGAGGCCCTCGCCGACCCCCGGCTGTCGCTCGACAAGAAGCACGCCACGGCAGGCACGTACAAGGGGTTCGCCCTGCCGCCCGCCCTCGACGCCAACCTCCTCAACATGGACCCGCCCGACCACACCCGCATCCGGCACCTGGTCGGCAGGGCCTTCACACCGCGCCGCGTCCAGGATCTGCGCGGGCCCATCCGGCGCACCGCCGACGAACTCCTCGCCGCGCTCGGCCCGCACGGCACCACCGACCTGGTCGCCTCCTACGCCGCCCCACTCCCCATCACCGTCATCTGCGACCTTCTGGGCATCCCCGAGCACCACCGTTTCGACTTCCGGATCTGGACCGACGCCCTCCTCGCCCCCGACCCCGCACGTCCGGACGCGGGACGGGAGGCGGTGGTCGCCATGCTCGGCTTCTTCACCCGCCTCCTGGCCGACAAGCGCCGGGAGCCCGCCGACGACCTGCTCTCCGACCTGATCGCCGTGCGCGACGAGGGCGACCGGCTGAGCGAGGACGAACTGATGTCCCTCGCCTTCCTCATCCTGATCGCCGGATACGAGAACACGGTGCAGCTCATCGGCAACGCCGTGCTCGCCCTGCTGAGCCACCCCGGCCAGCTGGCCGCCCTGCGCGAGGAGCCCGCGCTGCTCCCGGCGGCCGTGGAGGAGGCCGCCCGCTACGAGGGGCCGGCCCTGCTCGGCATCCGGCGTTTCCCGGTCGAGGACGTCACCATCGGCGGGGTCACCGTGCCCGCCGGGGAGACGGTCTGGGTGTCGCTGTCCGCCGCCAACCGCGACCCCGCCCGCTTCCCCGGCCCGGACCGCCTGGACCTCACCCGCGACACCGGCGGTCACCTCGCTCTCGGCCACGGCATCCACTACTGCCTGGGCGCCCCACTGGCCCGCGCCGAGACCGAGATCGCGCTGGCCGCGCTGCTGGAGCGGTTCCCGGACCTCGCGCTCGCCGAGGGCACCTTGCGCTGGCGGCCCTCCCTGCGGGCCCGGGGGCTGGTCACGCTTCCGGTGACCTATGCGATCCGTGCCGAACCGGACACGATCGGTGCTCCTGGTGCCGCACAGTGCACGGACTCTCACCTACCGCGGTGAAAGCGTGCCAACAATGTCTCAGTCCGGTCACCGAGCGAGGCCTTTCCCCTTTCCAGGGCGTTGACTCCAACAAAGTTCGACGCTCTCTGGAGGTGCGAGATGGTGAACGGGCGAACGGTGCTCGAACGCTTTCCCGCGGGCGGGCCGCGGGGATCGTGGCCGGCCGAGGAGTTCGCGCACGCGCGGCGCCTCGAAGGGCTGCCCGCCGAGGTCGTGATGGATCTCGCGACCGACACGTTCCTGGTGATCGTCCGGGGTGCCGACGGCGTCGAGTGAGCGGGTTCAGCCCGCCTTCGGGGCGGGCAGCCCGCCCGTGAACTGTTCGGCCTGGAGCGCGTACAGCTCCGCGTAGAGGCCGCCGGTGGCCAGCAGTTCCTCCGGGCTGCCGGACTCCACGACCCGGCCCTGGCCGAGGACGTGCACCAGGTCCGCGTGGCGCACCGACGCCAGCCGGTGGGTGATCAGCACGACGGTCTGGCCGCTGCCCGCCAGCGCGCGGATCCGCTCGAAGACCTCCAGCTCGGCCCGGGCGTCCAGGGCCGCGGTCGGCTCGTCCACGATCAGGATGCGGCCGCGCCGGTACGCGGCCCTGGCGATGCCCAGGCGCTGCCACTGACCGCCGGAGAGCTGGTGCCCCCCGCTGAAGTTGCGGGCCAGCAGGGTGTCCAGGCCGCGCGGCAGATCGGCGACCACCTCCTGCGCGCCGGCCTCCTCGATCGCGTCGGCCAGGTCTTCCTCGGTGAGGGGCGCGGAGGAACGGCCGACGGCGACGTTGACCCGGGCGGTGAACGGCCAGCGCTTGAAGTCCTGCGCCACCATCGCGATCCGCTCGGCCAGCTGGTGCCGGTCGGCCCCCGCCGCGTCGACGCCGTCCCACAGGATCCGGCCCCGGTCCGGCCGGTACAGGCCCGCGAGCAGCTTGACCAGGGTCGTCTTGCCCGAGCCGTTCTCACCCACCAGCGCCACGATCCGGCCCAGCGGGAAGGTGAGCGTGACGTCGTCCAGGGCGGGACGGCTGGACTCACCCGGGTAGCTGAAGGTGACGTTCTCGAAGCGGATCTCGCGCGGGTCCTCGGGCAGGGCCTCGCCGCCGACCGGGACGGCGCGCTCGGCCGCCTCGGCGTACAACCGCTGGAGATCGCTCACGAACAGGGCCTCCTCATGCAGCGTGTTGATCTCCAGCACCAGCGTGTCGAGGCTCGCCGAGCCGGTGCGGATCGCGATCACCGCGGTGCCCGCCACGGACAGCGCCATCGCACCGGACAGCAGCAGCGCACCGAGCGTCGCGTACGTCGCCACCGTCGCCAGGCCCGTCCAGGCCGCCGCGATCAGCCCCGTACGGGCCGCCAGCCGGGCCAGCCGTTCCTGCTCCGCCTCCGCGTTCTCCGACATCGCCCGGAAGTGCCGCAGCAGGAACGGCCCGACGCCGTGCACGCGGATCTCCGGGGCTGCCTCCGGTTCGGTGAGCAGATTGCTGATCAGGTGCCCGGCGCGGGCGTGCTGCACCCAGGTGTGGAAGGACTCGTAGCGGCGCCGGGCGTTGGTCAGCGCGCCCCAGGCGCTCGGCAGGGTCATCGTGATCAGCAGCGGGAGCAGCGCCGGGTGCAGCACGGTCAGCACGCCGGCCGCCGCGATCAGCGAGATCAGCGCGTTGATCACCCGTGTGCCGTACATGATCATGCGTCGCGCCGACGACGCCCCGTACTGCGCGGTGTCGAGCAGCTTGTGGAAGGCGTGGTCCTCGATCGCGGACAGTTCCACGGCCGCGGCCCGCTCCAGGTACCGCTCGGTGGCCACCCGCTCGACCTTGGGCTCCAGCCGGCCGGTCGCCCATGTCGACGCGGCGCCCAGCAGCGTGGCGACCAGCGCCACCGCGGCCATGGCGATCAGGGCGGGGGCGGCGCCGCGCAGCCGCTCCTCCAGGGAACCGCCGCCGATCAGCCGGCCCAGCACGCTGTTCACCGCCAGCAGGCTCACCGCCTGGGCCAGACCCCGGCCCGCCTCCGCGGCCAGCACGGTCCGGGCGGCGCCCCGGTCGGCCTCCCGGGCCAGCCGGAAGCTGGATGTGAGCATGCCGGGCAGCCGGGTCACCATCGCCCGGAAGTCCAGCTCCAGGAAGGCGTCCGTGTGCTGGTTCCACCCCATGTCGTAGCGCAACGGTCCGCCGAACAGCAGCCGCTCCGAATCGGACACCTCGGGCCCCGCCGAGTCGTGCCTCTTGCCCACCGTCAACCTCCCCCGGGTCATGACCGACGGCCACTATCCCGGGCGCGAACGCCGCGGGGCAGGGCGCGAGCCACATCACCTCAGGCGCGCGGGGCGTACACCGGGGGCTTCGCCACCGCTCACCACAGCTGGGGCGCAGCTCCCGGAGGACGGCACGGGCGCGGGCGTATCCCCGGACCGATCGCACCGCCCGAGCCCGAGCCCGACTCCCGCACTCCGCGGAGCGCTACGCGCTGATGGGGCGCGACCAGTCCGGAGTGGTCCCGGTGACCCGGCACAGCGCGAGGTACAGCGGGATCGGCGGGGTGTACGGAATCGTGCCCTCCGGCCGGTGGATGAGGCGGGCGGTCCGGGGGACCGGGGCGCCGGGGGCGTAATGGGCGGGAACCGGCCACGACAGGGCGTAGTCGGAGTCCGACGGGACGATCCACCACCAGTGCGCGCCGTCGGTGTACACGCACCCCACGCGCGGCAGCCGGGGCACGATCACCGGTCCGAAGCGGGCGGGGACGGCCACCGCGTCGCAGCCCAGCGGGGCCGTCATGCCTTCGGGGAGGGCCGAGGCCGTGGTGCCCCCCGGGGTCCAGGCGCGCCCCGAGGGGCCCTGCTCACGCCGGATGCGCACCAGAGTGTCGAGGCCCATGGCCCGGCCGGGGCGCGGACCGCCGGTCACGGCCTCCCCCACGTCCGGTCCCGCTCGTGCGGGATCCTTCCCAGGGCGTCGGCGCCGTGCCGGGCCTTCGCCTGCTCGTCCTCGCCCGGACCGCGCCCCGAGTCGTGGCCGCCCGTGCCGTGGCCCGTGCCGTGCGGTGCGGCCGGCTTGGAGCGGGCGCCCCAGCCGAGGTCGTTGCACGGTTCACCGGCGCCGTCGTCCGGTGTGTCGCCGCTGTGCGGCAACTCGGCCCAGACCAGCAGTCCGGGCCCGAGCTCCTGCGCACCCCACGCCCGGCACAGGGCGTCGACGAGAAGCAATCCCCTCCCGTGCTCCTCGTCGGGCCGCTGCGGCGACGGATGCGGCTCACCTGGGGCACAGCCCTCGTCCTGCACGGCTATGCGCACGGTGCCGTCGCGGTCGTGCAGTTCGCACACGACACGGCTGCTCGCCGTGTGCACGATCGCGTTGGTGACCAGCTCGGTCACCACCAGAGCCGCGGTGTCACAGGTGTCCGCGCAGACCTGCCAGCCGGTCAGCCGGGCACGCGTCAGACGTCTCGCCTGTGCGGGCGAACCCGGATGTGCGGCCAACTCGAAGCGGAACCGGCGCCCGGCAGTGCCCCCACCTGGGGCGACTCCCGTGGCGGCACCGAGACCGAATCGGCCTGCGGCGGCGTCTGTTCCTAAGGGCGCGGACGGAATCACGCTTGCCACTATCGTCCTGCCGTGAACACTTGGCAAGAGTCACTCTGAAAATTACAGAGTGCTGTGTGACTCGGTCGGACGCCGTGGCACACTGCTCGCAACAGCACGTTGAGCGGCGCCAGTTGGGATCGACGAGGATTCATACGATCTTCGAACGTGATTTCGAATGGCGCCGTAGGTCTGTCGGCTTTTGTTCGCGAACAGGTGCGTTGAGGCGCCTTGAAGCGCGTTGCGGCGTGTTGGGGTGCATTGCGGCGTGTTGAGGTGCGTCTCAGGCGTGTCGAGGCGTGTTGCGGCGCGTTGAGTGGTGTTGAGCCGTCATTCGTCCGTGGAGGTGGGAGCGTGAGCGAGCCGCGGTCCGCGCCGACGGTCGGTCAGGTGGTCCTCGGTCGACGCCTGCTGGACCTGAGGGAACGCGCCGGGCTCAAGCGGGAGGAGGCCGCCCGGATCCTCCGCGTCGCCCCCGCCACCGTCCGCCGTATGGAGATGGCCGAGGTCGGCCTCAAGATCCCGTACCTCCAACTCCTCCTCAAGGCCTACGGAGTCGGCGACGAAGAGGCCGAGGTGTTCGTCCAGCTGGCCGAGGAGGCCAACAGGCCCGGCTGGTGGCAGCGGTTCCACGACATCCTGCCTGGCTGGTTCTCGATGTACGTCAGCCTCGAGGGCGCGGCAAGTCTCATCCGGTCGTACGAACCGCACTTCGTGCCCGGCCTGCTGCAGACCGAGGACTACGCACGCGGGGTCCTGAAGGCGGGCGCCGTCGGCCAGACCCGGCCCGAGGACATCGAGCGGCACGTCGCGCTGCGCATGCAACGCCAGCAACTGCTCACCCGTTCCGACGCGCCCCGGTTCTGGGCCGTCATGGACGAGACCGCCCTGCGCCGCCCGGTCGGCGGCCCGGAGGTGATGCGCGCGCAGCTCGACAGGCTGATCGAAGTCACGAAGCTGCCCAACGTGACCCTCCAGGTCGCCTCGTTCGCGAGCGGACCGCATCCCGGCACGTACGGGCCTTTCGTGCTGTTCCGATTCGCCATGCCCGAACTGCCGGACATGGTCTACAGCGAGTACCTGACCGGCGCGGTCTACCTGGACGCGCGCGCCGAGGTGGCGACCCACCTCGAGGTCATGGACCGCATGGCGGCGCAGGCCGCTACGGCACAACGCACGAAGGAGATCCTCCGGGATCTCCGCAAGGAGTTCTGAATGGATCGCATGAAGCCGCGCAGTCGCGTCTACAACGGCATGCCCGCGCGGGAGTTGGGCAGCGAGGGGTGGCACAAGCCCTGGAGCGGCGGCAACGGCGGGAACTGCCTGGAGGCGATGAAGCTCGCCGACGGCCGGATCGCCGTACGCCAGTCGACCGACCCGGACGGTCCGGCGCTGATATACACCACGGACGAGATGACCGCCTTCATCGAGGGCGCCAAGGCGGGGGAGGCCGACTTCCTGCTCTCCTGAGCCGCCTCGTGCGACCGCCTGTTGACTATGTCTCTTGCTGAACATCCCCCTTCGGGTAATGACTTGAACACCTTACGGAGTGCCTCATGACCGGGCAGGACCCCACGGACCCCGTCCAGATCGACACCAGCAGGCCACACCCCGCTCGCATGTACGACTGGTACCTCGGCGGCAAGGACAACTACCCCGTCGACGAGGAGATGGGCCGGCAGATGCTGGCCCTCGACCCCCGGGTGCCGGTGATGGCCCGGGTCAACCGCGCGTTCATGCACCGCGCCACGCGGTGGCTGGCCGGGCAGGGCGTACGGCAGTTCCTGGACATCGGCACCGGCATCCCGACCGAGCCGAACCTGCACCAGATAGCCCAGCAGGTGGCACCGGACTCGCGGATCGTCTACTGCGACAACGACCCGATCGTGCTGGCCCACGCGGCGGCCCTGCTGCGCGGCACGCCGGAGGGCGCCACCGAGTACCTTCAGGCCGACGTGCGCGAGCCGGCCGCCATCATCGAGGGCGCGAAGCGGGTCCTGGACCTCGACCGTCCCGTCGCCCTCTCGCTCGTCGCCCTGCTGCACTTCGTCTCCGACGAGGACGGCGCGCACGAGCTCGTCGACCGGCTGCTGTCCGAACTGCCGTCCGGCAGCTACCTGACGATGACCCACGCCACCGCCGACTTCACCCCGGAGGAGGCCGCGGCGGCCACCGAGAAGCTCAAGGCGGCGGGCGTGACGCTGGCGCTGCGCTCCCGCGAGGAGTTCACCCGCTTCTTCGACGGCCTCGAACTGGTCGATCCCGGTGTCGAGATCGTCCACAAGTGGCACCCCGAGCTGGGCGACCCGGTTCCCGGGCAGGACGACGGGGTGATCCCGGGGTACGGGGCGGTCGCCCGCAAGGCGTAGCTGCGCGGCCCCGCTTCACCGGCCTTGGCCCTGGCCTCGGCGCCTGCATCGGTCCTGGCTCCAGTCCGGCCTCGGCCTCGCTCACGGCGGCGGCAGTACGGCGCACAGCGCGTCCACTGCCGCCGCGTACGCGTGTTCCGGCGGCGTCGCGTAGCCCACGACGAGGCCGTCCCGGGCGGCCATGTCCGTCTCCGGGTGCCGGAAGGCGCCGAGGCCGTCGAGGGCCACGCCGTGCCAGGCGGCGGACTTGACGGCGGACGGCTCGGTGCCGGGCGGGAGCCGGAGCACCGCGTGCAGCCCGGCCGCGACGCCGGTGACCTCGATGTGCGGGGCGTGCGCGGCGAGGGCCGCCACGAGCCGGTCCCTGCGGCGCCGGTAGCGCTGCCGCATGCGCCGCACATGACGGTCGTACGACCCCGCCGCAATGAAATCGGCCAGCGCCAGCTGCTCCGGCACGCTAGCCCACGCCTCGCGCTCGCCTTTGGCGGCCGGCACGGCGTCGGCGAACCGCTCCGGCAGGACCATCCATCCGAGGCGCAGCGCGGGCGACAGGCTCTTGCTGACCGAGCCGATGTGGATCACTCGCTCGGGATCGAGACCCTGGAGCGCGCCGACCGGCTTGCGGTCGTACCGGAACTCGCCGTCGTAGTCGTCCTCCACGACCACCCCGCCACGCGCGCGTGCCCAGTCGACCACGGCGGCGCGGCGCTCCGCGTGCAGCGGGCCGCCGGTGGGGAACTGGTGTGCGGGCGTGAGCAGCACGGCCCGTTCGCGCCCCAGCCGGTCCACCCGCGCGCCGCGTTCGTCGAGGGGGAGCGGGACGGTCCGCGCACCGGCCGCGGTGAGCACCTGCCGGTGGAAGTCCAGGCCGTACGCCTCCACCGCCAGCGGACCGCGCAGCACACCGCCGCCGGTCAGCCCCTGGCCGAAGAGGAGCCGGAGCGCGTGCGCGAAGCCGGAGCAGATCACGATCCGGCCCGGCTCGGTGCGCACCCCCCGCGCGCGTGCCAGGTACTCCGTGAGCGCCTCCCGCAGTTCCGGCCGCCCCGCGGGGTCGCCCGGCCCGAACGCCTCGCCGGGAGCGGCCTGGAGGGCCCGCCGGTACGACGCGCTCCAGGCCGCCCGGGGGAACGCGGACGTGTCGGGAGTGCCCTGCCGCAGGTCGTGCCGGGGGCCACGCGCGCGTGCGGGTGCCTTCTTCGGCGTCCGTACGGCCGGCCGCAGCGGCTCGGCCCGGTCGGCGACACGGGTGCCCGAGCCCTGGCGGGCGGTCAGCCAGCCCTCGGCGACGAGTTCCGCGTACGCGTCGGCCACCGTGTTGCGGGCGACACCCAGGTCGGCCGCGAGCGAGCGGTACGGCGGCAGCCGGGTGCCCGGAGCCAGCCTGCCGCCGCGCACGGCCTCGCGCAGCGCCCGGATCAGCGCGGCCCGCCGCCCGCCCGGACCGGACAGTTCCACCTGAAGGTCCACGTACAGGTCCGAGCCCCGTCGGGCCGCCGGATCGACCCACGATTCCGCCATGGGAATGCACCCTACAACCGGTCTTTACGGCCCGTAGGTTGAAGAACATGACGACGGACACCACAGCACCCGCCCCGACCGGCTCCCTGACCGGCGTCCCGGCCGACGGCCCGGCGGCCGCCGGGACCGGACGCATCCGCCTCGACTTCGCCAAGTCCGCGCCGAAGGTCTTCCGCGCCCTCGTCGGCTTCGACGCCGCCGCCCGCGAAGGCCTCGACCCCGCCCTGGTCGAGCTGGTCCAGATCCGCAGCTCGCACCTCAACCACTGCGCCTACTGCCTGCACATGCACACCAACGACGCCCGCAAGGCGGGCGAGTGCGAGGATCGGCTGCACATGGTCGCCGTGTGGCGCGAGGCCCGCCACTTCTTCTCCGAGAAGGAGCAGGCCGCGCTCGCCCTCACGGAGGCGGTCACCCTGGTCGCCGACGGCGGCGTCCCCGACGACGTCTACGCACAGGCGGCGGCCCACTTCGACCAGACCGAACTGGCCAACCTGCTCGCCCTGATCTTCGCGATCAACACCTGGAACCGGCTGGCCCTGTCGACGGCCAAGGTGGCGGGCACGGACGAGCGACGCCGCTGACCCGGGGCACCGCTGACCCGCTGACCCGGGGACCCGGGGTTCTGGGGTTCTGGGGTTCTGGGGATTAGGGGCAGCGGGCCGGGGTCACACCGCCATGGGCCGGTCGTAGGGCGATATCGGCGCCGGCAGCCGCGAACTGCCCGTCAGATGACGGTCGACGGCCGCCGCCACCGCCCGCCCCTCCGCGATCGCCCACACGATGAGCGACTGCCCGCGCGCGGCGTCCCCGGCGGCGAACACGCCGGGGACGTTGGTGGCGAAGCCGGCGTCCCGGGCGATCGTGCCGCGCGGCTCCAGCGCCAGCCCCAACTGGTCGGCCAGGCCGTCTCCGCGGTCGGGTCCCGAGAAACCGAGGGCCAGCAGGACGAGATCCGCGGGGATGTCCCGCCCGGTGCCGGGCAGCGGGCGACGCAGCGCGTCCACCTCGACCAGGTGCAGCGACCGCACGTGCCCGTCCGCGTCACCGGTGAAATGCAGAGTCGACGCGGCGAACAGCCGCGCGTCGGCGTCCGCGGCCGGCGCGGTCTCCAGGTCGCGCGCCTCCTCGTGCGCGGCCGACAGCCGGTAGATCTTCGGATAGGTCGGCCAGGGCTCGGTGTCCTCGTCGCGTTCGGCACCCGGCTGGGCGTAGATGTCCAGCTGGGTGACGGACGCCGCCCTTTCCCGCACCGCCGTGCCGAGGCAGTCGGCGCCCGTGTCACCGCCGCCCACGATGACGACGTGCTTCCCGGCGGCCGACAGCGGCGACACCTCCAGGTCGCCCTCGCACACCCGGTCGGCCAGCGGCAGGTACTCCATCGCCTGGTGTATCCCGGCCAACTCTCTTCCCGGGACGTCCAGTTCCCGCCAGGCCGTGGCTCCCGTGGCGATGACGACGGCGTCGTACCGTGCGCGCAGCTCGGCCGCGTCGACGTCCCGTCCCACCGTCGTCGACGTGCGGAACTTGGTGCCCTCGGCGCGCATCTGCTCCAGCCGCCGCTCCAGATGCCGCCGCTCCATCTTGAACGCGGGGATGCCGTAGCGCATCAGCCCGCCGATCCGGTCGTTCCTCTCGTACACCGCGACGGTGTGCCCGGCCCGCGTGAGCTGCTGGGCCGCGGCCAGCCCGGTCGGGCCCGAACCGATCACCGCGACGGTCCGCCCGGACAGCCGTTCCGGAGGCCGTGGCGGCGCGAAACCCTCCGCCCAGGCCCGGTCGGCGATCGCGCACTCGACGTTCTTGATGGTGACGGCCGGCTGGTTGATGGCGAGCACACATCCCGCCTCGCACGGCGCCGGACACAGCCGCCCGGTGAATTCGGGGAAGTTGTTCGTGGCGTGCAACCGGTCGCTCGCCGCCCGCCAGTCCTCGCGCGAGACCAGGTCGTTCCACTCGGGGATCAGATTCCCCAGCGGGCAGGCGTCGTGGCAGAAGGGGACACCGCAGTCCATGCAGCGGTCGGCCTGCTTGCTGATGATGGGCAGCAGGGCTCCCGGGACGTACACCTCGTCCCAGTCCTGTACGCGCTCGGCCACCGGCCTGCGTGGCCACTCCTGGCGGGGCGTGTTCATGAAACCCTTGGGATCGGCCATGGCCGTCTTCCTCGCTCGGGCGTAGAACGGGGCCGTACGTCATCGGTCGGCACACTCTTCCGGTCACTTTACGTCGCCTCCGCCCCCTCCGCAGAGGGGTGGACAGCGCTTTCCGCAGGGGGTTCTCACAGGCGTCGGCGGTGTGCCGCTCAGGCGCGCTCAGGCAGGGGCCGGATCCGCCGGGGAATCCCCGAAGTCTGCCCGAGGCCTCCCTCAGGTGAGAGCCAGCACGTACAGCAGCGCGGCGGCGCCCGAGGCGACCGTGCGGAGGTGGTTCCAGAAGGTCCACTCGCGCACGTACCCGGGCCAGTAGGCGGCCGCCTCGGCCGTCCCCGGGTCCAGCCGCAGCAGCGTCTCGTTGCGCGGCACGTTCGCCACCACGGTCAGCCCGAACGAACCGAACAGGTACAGCGCACTGCCCAGCAGCAGCTCCACCGTCCCGTCGTCCGGCCACAGCACGAAGGTCACCACGGCGATCACCGCACACAGCACCGCCGATCCCGCGAAGAGGCTCATGAAGGCCGGTGTCACCGCCGCCACGTTGATCGCGTTCATCGCGGCGACGCCCTGTGCCGGCGGCAGCGCGGCGAGCCCCCTCATCACGAACGTCGAGAACGCGCAGAAGACCCCGGCCACCAGCCCGGTCCCCAGTACACCCAGCACGACCAGCACCAAGTACGGTCCGTGGATCATGCTCCGGCCACCTCCCCTCCGTCTCGTCCCGCACCGGGCGCCGTCTGCGCCCGCCCGTCACGACCGCGGCCCGCCACGGGCCCACCGGCACCTGTCCCCACCTCAACCGACCTCCGTCCCGGCCTCCCGCCACCCGCCCAGCACTGTCTCCACGGCCGCCGCGATCCGCCGCCGCGCCTCGTACCGCGGCACCCCGCTCATCAGCAGCCGGTCGTACGGAGTGTCCAGGTGCCGTACGGACGCCACGACCGCCGAGATCACCGCGCCCTCGGTCAGCGCCCGCCCGGCCGCGCTCCGCCCGACCCGCCCGCTGCCGCGCAGCGAGGCGTGCGCGGCGATCGCCCCGGCCCGCTCGGCCGGACATCCGGGAAAGAGCCGCCGGACCTCCGCCGCGAACGTCTGGGCGAACCGAGTGTCCTGCGCCGACCTGCGCCGCGCGTCCCGCGCCCGGCGCCGCCGCCGCGCCTCGGTGTCCGCCAGGCACCGCTCCTCGGCCCGCGCCAGCGCCTCCTCCTCGACGAGGACGCCCTGCCGCTCGTACCGGCTCTTCCGCCGGTTGTAGCGCACGACCACCGCCGACAGCGTGCTCTCCTCGCGCGATCTGCGCGTCAGCGCGGTGTCGCCGCGCGGCAGGAAGACCAGATGCCCGAGGTCGGCGCAGTCGAGGCAGCGCGGCACGCCCTCCTCCAGCACGAGCAGCGACAGCTGCCCGCGCCGGCACACGGCACAGTGCTTGCGCCGCAGCGGCTGGATGACGAGAAGTCCGGCGTGGGACGAGGCGGTCGCGGGTCGCACCATATCCGGTTCTTTCCCCCCGGGGCCCGGCTGCCACGCCGCAGGGGTGGGACCACGCGGCATCATGGGCCCTGTGCGACTCGAAGCGATCACCTGGGACCGGCTCGGTGAGCTGCTCGCCGACCGGCTGGCCGAGCTCAAGCCCGCCGACGGCGGCCCCTGGCCACGCGTCGCCTTCGACGGTGCTCCGGCGGCCCGGCCGGGAGACCTCGCCGAACGCGTCGCGCAGGCCCTGCGGGTACGCGGTCGCCCCTCGCTGGTGGTGGGGACCGAGGGTTTCCTGCGCCCGGCCTCGCTGCGGCTGGAGTACGGCAGGCGGGACGTGGAGTCGTACTACAACGGATGGTTCGACACCGGTGCCCTGTGGCGCGAGGTCTTCGGCCCGCTCGAACCCGGCGGCACCGGCCGTGTCCTGCCCGATCTGTGGGACCCCGCCACCGACCGGGCCACCCGCAGCCCCCACGTCCAGCTCCCGCCCGGCGGTCTCCTGCTGCTGCACGGCCCCCTCCTGCTGCGCCACTGGTTCCCGTTCGACCTCACCGTCCATGTCCTCCTCTCCCCGGGCGCCCTGCGGCGCCGCACTCCCGACGCCGACCACTGGACGCTCCCCGCCTTCGAGCGCTACCTGGCCGAGGTCGACCCCGCCGGGACCGCCGACGTCCTGGTGCGCGCCGACGATCCCCGGCATCCGGCGTGGAACGGCTGACCAATTTTATATGCACGTGCATGTAACTTGTGTATGCTGACGGCATGACGATCTCCACAGACGACACGGTCTCCTTCGACGACTCCGTACGCGCCCTCCTCGACGGCCGGAACTTCGCCAGTGTCGCCACCCTCGGTCCCGACGGGGCGCCGCAGAACTCGGTGGTCTGGATCAAGCGCGAAGGCGACACCGTGCTCTTCTCGTCCATCGCCGGACGCCAGAAGGTGCGCAACCTCCGCCGCGACCCCCGCGTCAGCCTCACGGTGTTCGACCTGGCGAACCCGTACACCTCGGCCGAGATCCGCGGCACCGCCGAGATCCTTCCCGACGAGGGCAAACGGCTCCCGTACGAGCTGTCGCACAAGTACCTCGGCACCAACCCGCCGGAGGAGAAGGACGACGAGGTCCGCGTGATCGTCAGGATCGTCCCGGCGAAGGTCGTGGCCTTCTCCGCCTGACCGGTCAGAGCCAGCCGTTGCGCCGGAAGCCGCGGTACAGCGTCAGACACGCCCCGGATATCACGGCGATGACGAGCGGATAGCCGAACCGCCAGTGCAGCTCCGGCATGTGCTCGAAGTTCATGCCGTACACACCGCACACCATCGTCGGCACGGCGATCACCGCCGCCCACGCCGTGATCTTCCGCATGTCCTCGTTCTGCGCGACCGTCACCTGCGCGAGGTGCGCCTGCAGAATGGAGTTGAGCAGTTCGTCGAAGGACGCGATCTGCTCCTTGGCCCGCATCAGATGGTCGAGCACGTCACGGAAGTAGGCCTGTATCTCCGGCGCGACCACTCGGATCGGCTTGGTCGCGAGGTCCTCGACGGGACGGCCCAGGGGTGCCACCGCCCGCTTGAGCTCGAGGAGTTCACGCTTCATCTGATAGATGCGGCCCGGATCCACCCGCGCGCCGTTCTCCGCGAACACATCCGTCTCGACCTGGTCGATGTCGGCCTGCAGCGAGTCCGTGACGGTCAGGTAGTCGTCAACCACGTGATCCGCGATCGCGTGCAGCACCGCCGCCGGGCCCTTGGCGAGCTGCCGCGGATCCGACTCCAGCTCCTCGCGCAGCGGACCCAGGGAGCCGTGCCTCCCGTGCCGCACCGTCACCACGAAGTCGTGGCCCACGAACACCATGATCTCGCCGGTGTTCACCACCTCACTCGTCGCCGTCAGCTGCTCGTGCTCCACGTAGCAGACCGTCTTGAACACCGCGAACAGCGTCTCGCCGTACCGCTCCAGCTTCGGACGCTGATGGGCCTCGACCGCGTCCTCGACCGCCAGCGGGTGCAGGTCGAACAACTCGGCGATACCCGCGAACTCACGGTCCGTCGGCTCGTGCAGCCCCAGCCAGACGAAGCCGTCGCCGCTCTTGCGCACCCGCTCCACGATGTCCACCAGATCGCCTTCCCCGGGGACCCGGGCGCCGTCCCGGTACGTCACGCAGTTCACCACCGAGGAGCCCAGCGGGGAGCGCGCGGGGTGACTCAGGTCGACCTTCGGCCTCCGCCGGGCCAGCCGCGCCACCCTGCGCAGACCACCCACCCTGCCGAGGCCCGTGACCTTCCGCAGATTCCCAGCCATGGACATCTGGATCTCCTTGCGTGGATCTCCTCGCGTAGCACTGCCGCGCCTTGCCGAGCCAGTCTGCCAGCCGGGCGCCGGCGGCGGGTAAGCCTGTGGAAACGGGTGATTCCGCTTGGTTCCCGGCTGTGGACGGAGCAACGGAACGTCGGATGATCGTGATATGACCCCATCCGACATGACGCCGTCCGACGGGTACCTCCTCGACAACCGGCAGGACGAGGCGGGACAGCGCTTCGACGCCTTCGCCACCCTCTTCGACCCCACCACCTTCCGCCATCTCGAGGCGCTCGGCATCGGCCCCGGCCTGCGCTGCTGGGAAGTGGGTGCCGGCGGCACCTCAGTGGTGTCCTGGCTGGCCGGGAAGGTCGGCCCCACCGGCACGGTGGTCGCCACCGACATCGACATCTCGCGGGTCGCCCCGGCCGCCCGCCCACCGGTGGAGGCGCGCGTCCACGACGTGGGCGCCGAGGAGCCGCCGGGGGAGGGTTTCGACCTGGTGCACGCCCGGCTCGTCCTCGTCCATGTGCCGGACCGGGAAAGAGCGCTGCGGTCGATGGTCCACGCGTTGCGGCCCGGCGGCCGGCTCCTGGTCGAGGACGCCGATCCGGCCCTGCAGCCGCTGCTCTGCCCCGACGAGCACGGCCCCGACCAACAGCTCGCCAACCGGCTGCGGCACGGCTTCCGCAAGCTGCTCGCCGACCGCGGTGCCGACCTCTCCTACGGCCGCAAGCTTCCCCGCCTGCTGCGCGAGGCCGGCTTGCGCGACGTGCGGGCCGAAGCCTGCTTCCCCGTCACCTCACCCGCCTGCTCCACTCTGGAGTCCGCCACCGTGCGCCAGATCCGCGAGCAGCTCGTGCACGCGGGTCTCGCCACCGACGAGGACATCGACCGGCACCTGTCCAACGTCGCCTCCGGCTCCATGGACCTGGCCACGGCACCGATGATCTCGGCGTGGGGACGGAAGGCGTAGCGCGTCTGACGGGCAGTGCCCCGCCCGTCACCCCGGGTGTGGGCGGCCTGCCGTCCACCGGCTCGACCGCCCGGGCTCCCGCCCGGCAGCCGGCGGCCCCGCTCGTCGAGGGTGCTGGTGCCGGCTTGCCGTAGTGGTGCCTCATCCGGGCGTGGGCGGCCTGCCGCCCACCCGCTCGACCGCCCGGGCTCCCGCCCGGCAGCCGGCGGTCGCCGCCTCCTCGGGGGACGCGCCCGCGGCCAGCGAGGCGAGGAACGCGCCGGAGAAGGCGTCCCCGGCGCCGGTGGTGTCCCGCGGTGTCGCCGGTGCGGCCGGGACCCGGGCGAGCAGGGCGCCGGACCGGGCCACCCACGCACCGTCCGCGCCCGCCTTGACCACCACCAGCGGGACATGGCGGCTCAGCTTGACCGCCGCGTCCGCCGGGTCCGGCAACCCGGTCAGCAGGGCCGCCTCGTCCCGGCTGGGCAACAGCACCTCCACCCGCTCGGTGAAGGCCAGGAACCGGTCCACCCCCAGCCGCCCGAGGAACCCCGCCGACGCCGGATCCAGGCTCACCGGCACACCACGCGCCCGAGCCGCCTCCCGGGCCACCGCCGCCAGCGCCCGGCTCGCCTCGGAGAACAACAAGTAGCCCGACAGATGCAGCCGGGCGACCCCGTCCAGCAGCGCGTCGGACCAGTCGGCGGGTTCCAGCCGCAGCGACGCGCCGCTGTCCGTGAGGAACGTACGCTCGGCCGACGCCCCCGTGTCGACCAGACAGACCACCGTCCCCGTGGCGGCCTCCGGGTCGACGACGAGCCGCGGCCGCACTCCGGCCGCGATCAGCTGCCGCTCGTGCCAGGCCGCCGCGTCCACGCCGACCCGCCCCAGCAGCCGTACGTCCGCACAGCCCGTGTGGGCGGCCCAGCAGGCCACGTTGGCGCCCGCGCCACCCGGCACCGTCCGGATCGCGGCCGCCGTGTCGGTGCCGGCCGCGAGCGGCCCCCGGTGCCGGGCGACGACGTCCGTGACCACGTCCCCGACCACCAGCAGCGCCCCGCCGCCCGCCGGGCCTTGGGAGTCCG
Organism: Streptomyces sp. NPDC004542; assembly: GCF_040610035.1. Lineage (NCBI taxonomy): Bacteria > Bacillati > Actinomycetota > Actinomycetes > Kitasatosporales > Streptomycetaceae > Streptomyces > Streptomyces sp. NPDC004542. Next base: position 59,111 of record NZ_JBEXLP010000008.1, on the reverse strand, counting down.
CCGTCACCCCCGCGCCCACGCCGCCGCGATCCGCGCCGCCAGCCGGACGTTGCCGCGCACCGCCGCGAGGTTGGCGTCCAGCGAGGCCCCGTCCGTGTGCCGGACCAGGTGGTCGAGCAGGAACGGGGTGACCGCCTGACCGGTGACGCCCTCCGCCTCGCAGGCGTGCAGCGCGTCGGCGAGCACGCGCGCGTGCAGCGCGGGGTCGAGCTGTTCCTCCTCGGGGACGGGGTTCGCGACGATCAGCGCCGACTCCGGCACACCGAGGCCGTCCTGCGCCCGCATGACCTCCGCCACCTGCTCGGGGGTGTCCAGCGTCCAGTCGACCGGCTGCCCGGAGTCCGACAGGTAGAAGCCGGGGAAGCGGTCCGTGCGGTATCCGGCGACGGCCACGCCCAGCGTCTCCAGGCGCTGCAGGGTGGCCGGCACGTCCAGGATCGACTTCACCCCCGCGCACACCACCGTGATCCGCGTCCGTGCCAGCAGCCCCAGGTCGGCTGACTCGTCCTGGGTGACCGTCCACTCCCGGTGCACACCGCCCAGCCCGCCCGTCGCGAACACCCGGACGCCCGCCAGCGCGGCCAGCAGCGCGGTCGCCGACACCGTGGTCGCCCCACTCGCCCCGGCCGCCACGGCGAGCGGCAGGTCCCGGTGACCCAGCTTGCGGATCCCGTCCTCGTTCGCGATCCGCTCCAACTGCTCCTTGTCGAGGCCGACACGGGGCCGCCCGTCCAGCACCGCGATCGTCGCCGGTACGGCACCCTCCCGCCGTACCACCTCTTCCAGCTCCAGGGCCACCTGCAGGTTGCGCGGGCGCGGCAGCCCGTGCGCGATGATCGTGGACTCCAGCGCCACCACGGGCCGACGCGCGTCGATCGCCTCACGTACTTCCTCGGACACCACCAGCACCACGCGCCTGCCTCCTGTCAGTCCGTCTTCCCTCATCCCTGGCGGGCCGTGCGCCCGGATAAACGCTTGCCGCCTGTGGTGGTCACCACCAGCCTTGGCCGTATGACCGACAACGGCACACGCCTCGACCACGTCGTCCTGTGGGTGAGTGATCCGGCCGCCTCGGCCGGCTTCTACGAGCAGGCGGTCGGCCTCGAGCCCCTCAGGGTCGCCGAGTTCACCGCGGGGACGGTCTCCTTCCCCTCCGTGCGGGTCAACGACGAGACCATCCTCGACCTCGCGCCCCTCACCCTCGCCGAACGCATGAACATGCTCCCCGGTTCCGCCGACAGCGCGGGCCACCCCGTCAACCACGTCTGTCTCTCCCTGCCGTCGGACGCGTTCGACGCGCTCCGCGCCCGGCTCGAGGCGCACGCCGTCCCGATGTCCGAGATCGCGCACGACTCCTACGGCGCCCGCGGCAAGGCCCCGCGCAGCTTCTACTTCCGCGACCCCGACGGCAACGTCTTCGAAGCCCGGCACTACGCGTGAGCCGCTCGGCCCGGGCCGTCAGAACAGCGGCTCGGGCAGCACGCCCTCCAGGGCGAGCAGCTTGCGCTTGGTCTCCAGCCCGCCCCCGAACCCGCCGATGCCCCCGTCGCTCTCCACGACCCGGTGGCACGGCACGACGACCGGCAGCGGATTGGCGCCCATCGCCGCCCCCACGGCCTGCGCCGCGCCCGGCTGGCCCACCCGCCCGGCCAGGTCGCCGTACCCCACGACCGTGCCGTACGGGACGGCGCGGACCAGTTCGCGCAGCACCTGCCGGTTGAAGCCGGAGATCAGCGACCAGTCCAGCGGCAGCTCGAAGGCGTGCCGCTCACCCGCGAGATACGCCCGCAACTGGCGTATCGCCTCGGCCAGCAGTGGGGAGCCGGGCGCCTCGACGGGCTCGGTGCCCAGCCGGGCCGCCAGCCGGGCCAGCGCCCGGTCGCGCACCGTGTCGGTGGCGTGGAACACGACGTTGACCAGGCCGTCGCTGGTCGCCGCCAGCAGCAGGGGGCCGATGTCGCTGCCGACGAGGGCCCACACGACCCGCTGCTCGTACTGCCCATGGCTGTCCATGCGCCCACGGTACGACCCGCCACTGACAGTGACACCCGGACGCGGGTTCCACCGCCCGCGGGCTCAGGATCCGCCCAGTGCCGTCCGCACGACGTCGGGCCTGTTCGTGATGATGCCGTCGACGCCGCAGCGGGCCACGCTCCGGGCGGTGGCCGCGTCGTCGACGGTCCAGGCGAACACCCCCATGGGCCTGTCGTGCGGCCCGTCGAGCGCGTGTACGGCAGCGACGTAGTCGCTGGTGACCGATCCGTACGAGGGGTTGATCAGGTCGGCGAAGCCCGCGTACCGCCGCAGGGTGTCCACCGACGGCGCGCCGAGGAAGCCGGTCGTGATGCCGGGCTTGAGGTCGTGGACGATGCGCAGGCTGTCAGCGCTGAAGCTCTGCACGATCAGCCGTCCCTGGTGCCGCCGGTCCAGCCAGCCCTCGTTGCCCAGCAGCTTCAGGGTCTGCCGCTCGATGTCCGGGTACAGCTCGGGATTCTTGATCTCCAGGAGCAGCTTCTGGTGGTTGTGCTCGACCCGCCCCATGTACTGCTCCAGCGTGGGCACGCGGGTTCCCCGGTAGGCGGGGGCGAACCAGCTGCCCGCGTCCAGGCGGGCGATCTCGGCGGCGGTGAAGTCCTTCACCTTCCAGGGCGCCCGGCCGGGGAAGACGTCCTCGGCGTCCGTGGTGCGGGCGAGGCTGTCGTCGTGGATGACGACCAGCTCCCCGTCCCTGGTGCGCTGGACGTCGTTCTCGACCCAGGAGAAGCCCAGGGCGGCCGCCTCGTCGATGGCGGGCAGGGTGTTCTCCGGGGCGTAGGCGGCGCCGCCCCGGTGGGCGATGACCTCGGGGTGCCCGCCGACGTCGTCCGTCCGGGCGTGCGAGGTGGGGGTCAGCAGGGCGGCCGCCCCCAGGAGTGCGGTGGCCGTTGCGGCGACTGCGCGCGCGTACATGCGTACTCCTCGCGTCAAGGCGTCAAGACGGATGCCGACGGGTGCCCGCTCATACTGATCAATGCGGACAGCTCCAGCCTGACAGCAGAGAGCCGACAGCGGAGGGCGCGTGATGGCCAGGGATGGGACTGACTCGTCCAAGTCCGCTCACCGGTGCCGCACAAGTGGGGCAAGTGTGTGTTTCTTTGTCGGAAAGTCGTTCGACCATTCCGGTGGAGGTCATACTCTCAGCGACAGCCTTGGCCGCTGACGCGGTCCTGGGCGGGGGCGCTTGTCATACATTCCGGAACGCAAGAGGGCGGAAGGGCAGCCGCGCATGCAAGGCACGGTCGACGGTTTCAGCTACGGGGTCGTGACCCCGTTGGTGGCCTATCTGATGGCGTGCCTGGGTGGTGCCCTCGGTCTGCGCTGCACCACGCGTTCGATGCTGGTGGCCCACTCCTGGCGCCCCGCCTGGCTGGCCCTCGGATCGGCCGCGATCGGTTCCGGCATATGGACCATGCACTTCGTCGCGATGATGGGCTTCACCGTCAAGGAGACGCCGGTCCACTACGACAAGCCGTTGACGTACGCGAGCCTCGGCCTCGCCATCGTCATGGTCGGCGTCGGGATCTTCATCGTCGGCTACCGGGGCGCCACCGGCACGGCCCTGTTCACCGGCGGCACGATCACCGGTCTGGGTGTCGCCTCGATGCACTACCTCGGCATGGCCGGCATGCGCCTCAACGGCACGCTCGAGTACGACACGCCCACCGTCGCCGCCTCGGTGGTGATAGCGGTCGTGGCCGCCACCGCCGCCCTGTGGGCCGCCGGACAGGTCCGGGGATTCCTGTGGAGCGTGGGCGCGAGCCTCGTCATGGGCCTCGCGGTCAGCGGCACGCACTACACCGGCATGGCCGCTCTCACCGTCCACCTGCACGCCACCTCGGGCCCGCCCGGCGGCGAGTCGCCCGCCGCTCTGCTGGCGCCCATGCTGGTCGGCCCCCTCGCCTTCCTCCTCATCGCGGGCGTCGTCGTGATGTTCGACCCGCTGATGGTCGTGGGCAAGCCCGACTGGACCCGCGTCGAACACAAGCCGGGCATCCCGGCCGGCGCCATGGCCCACTCCGCCCGCCGCCCGCCGCCGCGGCCGGTCCGCCCGCAGGCCCACCGAAGCCACCGCACCCCGCAGAACCGCTGATCAGGCCCCGTTGTCAGTGCGGGGTCGTACGGTTGATGTCATGCGGCCCGTTTCCCACATCGAACGCACGGTGGCGCCCTTCGAGGTCGTCAGCCCCTACCAGCCCAGCGGCGACCAGCCGACGGCCATCGCCGAGCTGGCCCGACGCATCGAGGCAGGTGAGAAGGACGTCGTCCTGCTCGGCGCGACCGGCACCGGCAAGTCCGCCACCACCGCGTGGATGATCGAGAAGCTCCAGCGCCCCACGCTCGTGATGGCACCGAACAAGACGCTGGCCGCCCAGCTGGCCACCGAGTTCCGCGAGCTGCTCCCGAACAACGCCGTCGAGTACTTCGTCTCGTACTACGACTACTACCAGCCCGAGGCCTACGTCCCGCAGTCGGACACCTACATCGAGAAGGACTCCTCGATCAACGAGGAGGTCGAGCGACTGCGCCACTCGGCGACGAACTCGCTGCTCACCCGCCGCGACGTCGTCGTGGTCGCCTCGGTGTCCTGCATCTACGGCCTGGGCACCCCGCAGGAGTACGTGGACCGGATGGTTCCCCTCCGGGTCGGTGACGAGATCGACCGGGACGAGCTGCTGCGCCGCTTCGTGGACATCCAGTACACGCGCAACGACATGGCGTTCAGCCGCGGCACCTTCCGGGTCCGCGGCGACACCATCGAGATCTTCCCGGTGTACGAGGAGCTGGCCGTCCGCATCGAGATGTTCGGCGACGAGATCGAGGCGCTGTCCACGCTCCACCCCGTCACCGGGGAGATCATCAGCGACGACCGGCAGCTGTACGTCTTCCCGGCCTCCCACTACGTCGCCGGCCCCGAACGCATGGAGCGGGCCGTCAACGACATCGAGAAGGAGCTGGGGGAGCGCCTGGCCGAGCTGGAGAAGCAGGGCAAGCTCCTGGAGGCGCAGCGCCTGCGGATGCGTACGACGTACGACCTCGAGATGCTCCGCCAGATCGGCAGCTGCTCCGGTGTCGAGAACTACTCGATGCACTTCGACGGCCGTCTGCCCGGTTCGCCCCCCAACACCCTGCTGGACTACTTCCCGGACGACTTCCTGCTCGTCATCGACGAGTCGCACGTCACGGTTCCGCAGATCGGCGCCATGTACGAGGGCGACGCGTCCCGCAAGCGCACCCTGGTCGACCACGGCTTCCGGCTGCCCTCCGCACTGGACAACCGCCCACTGAAGTGGGAGGAGTTCCAGGAGCGCATCGAGCAGACCGTCTACCTGTCGGCGACCCCGGGCGCCTACGAGCTGTCGCGCGGGGACGGTGTCGTGGAGCAGATCATCCGCCCCACGGGCCTGGTCGACCCGGAGGTCGTCGTCAAGCCCACCGAGGGCCAGATCGACGACCTGGTGCACGAGATCCGCAAGCGCACGGAGAAGGACGAACGGGTCCTCGTCACCACGCTCACCAAGAAGATGGCCGAGGACCTCACGGACTACTTCCTGGAACTCGGCATCCAGGTGCGTTACCTGCACAGCGACGTGGACACGCTGCGCCGGGTCGAGCTCCTGCGCGAACTGCGCTCGGGCGAGTTCGACGTCCTGGTGGGCATCAACCTCCTCCGTGAGGGTCTGGATCTGCCCGAGGTGTCCCTGGTGGCCATCCTGGACGCCGACAAAGAAGGCTTCCTGCGCTCCGGCACCTCGCTGATCCAGACCATCGGCCGCGCGGCGCGCAACGTCTCCGGCGAGGTCCACATGTACGCCGACAAGATCACCCCGGCCATGGAGCGGGCCATCGAGGAGACCAACCGCCGCCGGGAGAAGCAGGTCGCCTACAACAAGGCCAACGGGATCGATCCGCAGCCGCTGCGCAAGAAGATCAACGACATCGTCGCCCAGATCGCCCGCGAGGACATCGACACCGAACAACTGCTCGGTTCCGGTTACCGCAAGCTGAAGGACGGCAAGGGCGCCAAGGCCCCGGTGCCGGCGCTCGGCGACAAGACGTCCAGGGGCGCGACGGCCGCCAAGTCCGCGAAGTCCGCGAAGGGCAAGGCCAAGGACGCGGTGCCCACCGACCGTCCCGCGGCCGAACTCGCCGAGCAGATCGAGGAGATGACCGAGCGCATGCGCGCCGCAGCCGCGGACCTGCAGTTCGAGATCGCCGCCCGGCTGCGTGACGAGGTCTCCGAGATGAAGAAGGAACTGCGTCAGATGAGGGAGGCGGGCCTGGCCTGAGCCCGGGCCGCCCCGACGGACCCCGGTGTTCGCGTGACGTGCGGAGTGTTGCAACAACGACACAAAGCGCGGGCCCGGGGTCGGCTCTGTCAGTGCCCCTGCGTAGGGTTTTGGTCAACCGCGCGCTCCGCGGCAACAGGGGAAATCCGAGAGGGGACACCGCCGTGACCGTCAACATGACCAAGGGTCAGGCCATCAGCCTGGAGAAGAAGGACGGGGGCAGCCTGACCGCGGTCCGCATGGGTCTCGGCTGGCAGGCGGCTCCCCGACGCGGTCTGTTCGGCTCGCGCACCCGGGAGATCGACCTGGACGCCTCCGCCGTGCTGTTCGCCGACAAGCAGCCCGTCGACGTCGTGTTCTTCCGCCATCTCGTCAGCGACGACGGATCCGTGCGGCACACCGGCGACAACCTCGTCGGCGGTGTGGGCCAGGGCGGCGACGACGAGGCCATCCTCGTCGACCTGCAGCGCGTCCCCGTCCACATCGACCAGATCGTCTTCACCGTCAACTCCTTCACCGGCCAGACCTTCCAGGAGGTGCAGAACGCCTTCTGCCGCCTGGTCGACGAGACCAACGGCCAGGAGCTGGCCCGCTACACGCTGGCGGGCGGCGGCGCGTACACCGCCCAGATCATGGCCAAGGTGCACCGTTCGGGTACGGGCTGGACGATGACCGCTCTGGGCACCCCGTCCAACGGCCGTACCTTCCAGGACCTGATGCCGGCGATCCTGCCGCACCTGTAGTCCGGCCCGGCGACCGGCGCACGACACCACGACCAGGGGGGACAGGCGATGACGGCCGAGCTGGTGCGGGGGCAGAACCACCCGCTCTCGCAGGTCCGGCTGGAGATCCGGATCGCGGCCGGGGTGCCGGTCGTGGCCGGGGCCACGCTCGGCGACGACAGCGGCAAGGTGCGGGGCGTCGAGTGGGTGGCCCACCCGGGCTCCCCGACCCTGCCCGGCCTGGAGGTCTCCCGTCAGGCGGCCGCCGAGCACCGCCTCGCGGTGGACCTCGCCGCCGTGCCCGAGCAGGTGCACCGCGTCCACGTGCTGCTCGCCCTGCCTACGGGGACGGGCGGGCCGCTCCGCTTCGGTGCCGTCGCCGCCCCCTCCGCCGCCGTCACCGGCCTCGACGGCACCGAGGTCGCGCGCTACACGATCAACGGCCTGGACGCGGAATCGGCTGTCGTCGCCCTGGAGCTGTACCGCAGACAGGGCGCCTGGAAGGTGCGTGCCGTGGGCCAGGGCTACGCGGGCGGCCTCGCCGCGCTCCTCACCGACCAGGGTCTTGCCCAGGCCGACGCGCTCGCCGACCGCATCCAGGAGGCGGTGGCGCGAGGCCTGGCACGTTCCATACCGGCGCCCGAGCCGCGTACGGCGGACGGGGACCTGGCGCGGCAGGCGACGGCCCCGGCGCCCGGCTCCGGCCAGTCCCGCCCCGCACCCCGGGACGTCCCGGAACAGGCGCCACCGTGGACCGCGCGGCCCTGCGACGGACGGCCGGCGGCCGCCGGTGCCGACCCGTCCGGCGGCCCCCTCGACTACACCCATCCCCGGCGCCACGCGGCCCCGCCGCCTCCCGCCCCCGAAGCGCCCCCCGTCCCGCCCGGGCAGCCCGCGGTGCCCGTCGCGGGCGACGCGGTCGGCTGGTCCATGGACGAACGGCTCTACAACCAGGTCTGGGGCATGTTCGAGGACCTGGCCCGCACCACGGCCGCCTACCGCAGCGCCGTCGACTTCGCCGAATCGCGCATGGACAAGGAGCTCGACCAGGTCCTGTCCGACCCGCGCAGCCGGCTCGGTTCGGCGGGCGAAGCGGCGCGCGAGGCGGCCCGCGCCAAGCGCGACCGGATCGTCGGTCAGGCACGGGCGGCACTCGACCGCGACCTCGCCCAGCTCACCGCCGAGGCCGAGGTCGTCGAGCCCGCCCTCCCGCCGGCCTGCGCCCGCTGGGACAACCCCGTCTGGCACGGCTACCAGGTCCCCGCGGAGCGGCCGCTGGCCGTGCGCCTGGGCGACCTCCATCTGCCGGAGAGCGCCCCGCTGCGCGTCCCGATGCTGGTCCGGCTGCCGCTGGAGCGTGGCCTGTGGATCGACAGCGGCCGCGTGACGGCACCCGACGGCACCGTTTTCGAGCCGGGCGAACTGCGGCACCTCGCCATGGAGGCGGCGGTGGCGCTCGCGACCCGGCTGTTGGCCGCGCACCCCGTGGAGGAGTTCGGCGTCCAGGTGATCGACCCGGCCGGTTCGGCGGCCCGGGCGCTGGCACCACTGGTGCGCAGTGGTGTCCTCGCCGCACCGCCGGCGGCCGGCGCCGCGGGAGTGACGGAGGTCCTGGAACGCCTTGTCCGGCGTGTCGACCTGGTGCAGATGGCGGTGCGTGGTGACGCGACCGCATCACTGCCGCCCGGCCTGGACACGGCCCGGCAGCTGCTGGTCGTGACCGACTTCCCGCACGGTTTCGACGACCGGGCCGTGACCGCGTTGCGGTACCTCGCGGACGAGGGCCCCGAGGTGGGCGTGCACCTGCTGGTGGTCGCCGACCGCGAGGACGCCGCTGCCTACGGTCCTTTGCTCGACCCCTTGTGGCGTTCCCTCATGCGACTCACCCCGGTGCCCGACGACCACCTCGCGGACCCGTGGGTCGGCCATGCCTGGACGTACGAGCCCGCGTTGGTGCCGCCGGGCAGCGAGGTGCTCCACCATGTGCTGGCCAAGGTGGCGGCCGCTTCTCCCAAGCAACAGTAAAGCTGCTCTGAGCAGCGATTTTGACCTTTCTTTTGCCAATCACTTTACCTTTCCTTGGTGAATGGGGTACTGTTTTCCGTGCGGAGGGGAGTACTCCCTGAATGCGGCGTACCCGTCAATACGGATCGGACGAGATCCCGGGGCGCCGGCCCGTCCCGGGTGGAAGAGACCTCCGGCAGCGATGACGCTGACCGTTTGCCCTTACGTCCTTCCGGAGGCGCAGTGGACGTTTCCACCACCCTGTGGGCCCTGACCATCGTCGGCCTCGCGGCTCTCATCGCGGTGGACTTCTTCATCGGGCGCAAGCCCCATGACGTGTCCATCAAGGAAGCCGGGATCTGGACCGTCGTCTGGATCGCCCTGGCCGGGCTCTTCGGTACCGGCCTGCTCGTCTTCGGCGGCGGACAGCCCGCCGGAGAGTTCTTCGCCGGCTTCATCACCGAGAAGTCGCTGAGTGTCGACAACCTCTTCGTCTTCGTCCTGATCATGGCGAAGTTCGCCGTGCCCTCGCAGTACCAGCAGCGAGTACTGCTCATCGGCGTGCTCATAGCCCTGGCCCTGCGGGCCGTCTTCATCGCCGCCGGAGCGGCGATCATCGCCAACTTCTCGTGGGTCTTCTACCTCTTCGGCGCCTTCCTGATCTGGACCGCCTGGAAGCTCATCCAGGAGGCCCGCGCCGACGAGGAGGACGAGACGTACGAGGAGAACAAGCTGCTCAAGGCAGCCGAGCGCAAGTTCGGCGTGGCCGACCGCTATCACGGCACCAAGCTGTGGATCCGGCAGAACGGCAAGCGCGTCATGACGCCGATGCTCGTCGTGATGCTCGCGATAGGTACGACGGATGTGCTGTTCGCGCTGGACTCGATCCCCGCGATCTTCGGCCTGACGCAGGACCCGTACATCGTCTTCACCGCCAACGCCTTCGCCCTGATGGGCCTGCGTCAGCTGTACTTCCTCATCGGCGGTCTGCTGAAGAAGCTGGTCCACCTCTCGTACGGGCTGTCCGTCATTCTCGGCTTCATCGGCGTGAAGCTGGTGCTCCACGCGCTGCACGAGTCCGGGGTGCACGTCCCGGAGATCAGCATCCCGGTCTCGCTCGGCGTGATCTGCGTGGTCCTGGTCGTCACCACCGTCACCAGTCTCATGGCCTCCAGGAAACAGGCGGCGCTCGAGACGGCGCAGGCAGGCGGCGAGAGCGCGCCGAAGGACAGCACCGGCGCCTGACGCCGTCCGACGTAGGAACGACCAGCACGGGGAGCGGTGCGTTGAGAATGGCCCGACCACCGCTCCCCGTGCTTCGTCGGGTGCCGAGCGCGTCCCCGGCCCGCCAGCGAAAGGACTGGAATGCGAACCGTGTACACCTCTGACACCATCACCACATGATCGCCAGGCTCAGGTCGCTCACTGTCCAGTGGACGTTTCTCGTGCCGGTTCTCGCGGTCGTCCTCCTCGTCCTGACCTGGGGCAGAAATCTGCCCGGCGCGCTCGTCGCGCTCGCCACCGCGGTCCTCGCCGGGGCCGTGCTGGCGGCGGTGCACCACGCCGAAGTGGTCGCCCATCGCGTCGGTGAACCCTTCGGTTCCCTGGTGCTCGCCATCGCCGTGACGATCATCGAGGTCGCCCTCATCGTCACCCTCATGGCCGACGGCGGCGCCAAGAGCGCGACGCTGGCCCGGGACACGGTCTTCGCGGCCGTGATGATCACTTGCAACGGCATCGTCGGCCTGTGCCTGCTGGTCGCCTCGCTGCGGCACGGCACGGCGGTCTTCAACCCCGAGGGCACCGGTGCGGCCCTCGCGACCGTGGCCACCCTGGCCACGCTCAGCCTCGTGCTGCCGACCTTCACCACCAGCAAGCCCGGCGCGGAGTTCTCCTCCGTGCAGCTCACCTTCGCCGCGGTGTCCTCGCTGATCCTCTACGGCCTGTTCGTGGCCACCCAGACCGTGCGGCACCGTGACTACTTCCTGCCGATCGCCCGGCAGGGAGGGGTGATGGAGGAGGACGGCCACGCCGACGCGCCGACCGCCCGTACCGCGTGGATCAGCCTGACCCTGCTCGGCCTCGCCCTGATCGGCGTGGTCGGCCTGGCCAAAGGGGTGTCACCCGCCGTCGAGTCCGGGGTGTCGGCCGCCGGTCTGCACCAGGCGGTCGTCGGTGTGATCATCGCTCTGCTCGTGCTGCTCCCCGAGACGATCGCCGCCGTTCGCGCGGCCCGCCGCGACCGCGTGCAGACCAGCCTCAACCTCGCCCTCGGCTCGGCGATGGCCAGCATCGGCCTCACCATCCCCGCCGTCGCGCTCGCCTCCGTCTGGTTCTCCGGTCCGCTCGTCCTCGGCCTCGGCGCGACCCACATGGTGCTGCTCGCCCTGACGGTGGTGGTCGGCTCCCTCACGGTGGTGCCCGGCCGGGCCACACCGCTGCAAGGAGGCGTCCACCTGGTGCTGTTCGCCGCGTACCTGGAGTTGGCGGTCAACCCGTAACGGGTCGGCCGGTGACCGGTTCCACCGCCGCCACCGGCACCGGACGCGTCTCGGGCAGCACCGCGAAGCACCCGAGGCTGAACAGCGCGACCCCGGTCAGATAGGCGCCGACGGCCCAGGGCACACGCCCCGAGTGCTCGGCGAGCGCGGTGGCCACCAGGGGGGTGAGCGCACCGCCGAGCACCCCGCCGAGGTTGTAGCCGACCGAGGCTCCGGTGCAGCGCACCCTCGGCTCGTACAGCTCCGGCAGGTACGCGGCGATCACGGCGAACATGGTGACGAAGGCGAGCAGCGCCCCGAGGAAGCCGAGGAACATCAGCGCGGGCGCGCCGGTCGCCAGGAGCGCGACCATCGGGAACATCCACAGCGCGGTCGCCGTACACCCCGCCAGGCACAGGGGCCGTCGCCCGAACCGGTCGCCGAGCACCGCCATCAGGGGGGTGAACGCACCCTTCACCGCCACGGCGGCCATGACACAGGCCAGCATCACGGTGCGGCTCACGCCCAGCCGCTCCGTCGCGTAGGCCAGGGACCAGGTCGTCACCGCGTAGAACACCGCGTAGCCGACCGCGAGCGCGCCGGCCGTCAGCAGTACCAGCCGCCAGTGGTGCCGTACGACCTCGGCGAGCGGCACGCGCGCATGGTCGTCGATCTCCAGGAACCGGGGACTCTCCACCAGCGAGCAGCGCAGCCACAGCCCGGCCGCGGCCAGCACCCCGGCGGCCCAGAACGGCACACGCCATCCCCACTGCGCGAACTGCGCGTCGGAGAGCACCGCCGACAGCGCCAGCGTCAGCCCGTTGGCCAGCAGGAAACCCAGAGAGGGCCCCACCTGCGGGAAACTCGACCACAGCCCGCGCCGCCCGGCGGGCGCGTGCTCGGCCGTCAGCAGCACCGCCCCGCCCCACTCCCCGCCGAGCCCCAGCCCTTGCAGGAAGCGCAGGAGGAGCAGCAGCAGGGGCGCGGCCACACCGATCGTGCCGTACGCCGGCACACAGCCGACCGCGACCGTGGAGGCGCCGGTCAGCAGCAGCGAGACGACGAGGACCGGCCGGCGCCCGTGCCGGTCCCCGATGTGACCAAACAGCACCGAGCCCAGCGGCCGGGCCACGAAACCCACCCCGAAGGTCCCGAAGGCCGCCAGGGTCCCCGCCATCGGCGAGAACGTCGGGAAGAACAGCGGCCCCAGGACCAGCGCCGCCGCCGTCCCGTAGGCGAAGAAGTCGTAGAACTCGATCGCCGTCCCGGCGAGGGAGGCGGCCCCGAGTCGCAGCATGGAGGGTGCCCTTACGGTGCGTACGTTGTCCATGCCGCGTCAACCACCCACGGTGACAAGTGGTTACGGGGGCGTGCGGGGGCGCGTTGCGGGTCACCCCGGACCACCGTGATAGACCGGGTGCGAGCAGCGGCCCCGGCGGGCCGCCCACCCCGAACGGACCGGAGGAACCGTGCCCCGCACCCTGGCCAACGCCCCGATCATGATCCTGAACGGGCCCAATCTGAACCTGCTCGGCCAGCGCCAGCCCGAGATCTACGGCTCCGGCACGCTCGCCGACGTCGAGACGCTGTGTGCCGAGGCGGCGGCCGCGCACGGCGGCACGATCGACTTCCGGCAGTCCAACCACGAGGGGCAGCTGGTCGACTGGATCCACGAGGCGAGGCTCGGGCACTGCGGGATCGTCATCAATCCGGGCGCCTACTCGCACACGTCGGTCGCGATCCTGGACGCGCTCAACACCTGTGACGGCATGCCGGTGCTGGAGGTCCACATCTCCAACATCCACCAGCGCGAGTCGTTCCGGCACCACTCGTACGTCTCCCTGCGCGCCGACGGCGTCATCGCCGGCTGCGGCGTGCAGGGCTATGTCTTCGGCGTGGAGCGGGTCGCGGCGCTGGCGGGGGCGGCGCGGAACGCCGGGTGAGCCCCGGGCGCCCTCGCGCTACAGGCGGCCCGCCTCCACGATCCGCCGCAGGAAGCGCCGCGTGCGCTCCTGCTGCGGATCGCCGAGGACCTGCTCCGCGGTGCCGCGTTCCAGCACGACGCCTCCGTCCAGGAAGCAGACCTGGTCCGCGACGTCACGGGCGAAGCCCATCTCGTGCGTCGCCAGCACCATGGTCATGCCGTCGTCCTTCAGATCGCGCACCACGCTGAGGACCTCGCCGACCAGTTCCGGGTCGAGGGCCGCGGTGATCTCGTCGAGCAGCAGCAGCCGGGGGCGCACCGCCAGGGCGCGCACGATCGCCACCCGCTGCTGCTGACCGCCGCTCAGCCGGTCCGGGTAGGCGTCCGCCCTGCCCCCCAGCCCGAGCCGCTCCAGCAGCTCCCTGGCACGCCCCTCGGCCTCCGCACGGGGCACGCCGTGCACCCGGCGCGGGGCCAGCGTGATGTTCTCCAGCACGGTCATGTGCGGGAAGAGGTTGTACGCCTGGAAGACCACGCCGATCCGGCGCCGTACCGCGTCCTGGTCGGCCCGCGGGTCGGTGATCTCCTCGCCGTCCAGCCAGATCGCGCCGTCGTCGACCTCCTCCAGCAGGTTGGCGCACCGCAGCAGGGTGGACTTGCCGGAGCCGGAGGCACCGATCAGCGCCGTCACCGTGTGCGGGGCGACCTCGAGGTCGACGTCCCGCAGCACGACCGAGCCGCCGAAGGTCTTGCGGACGGACTCCATCCGCAGCACCGGAGCGTCGCTCATACCGATCCTCCCTGGGCCCGCCGGCGGTCCATCCTGGCCGTCACCCAGTCCGTGAAGCGGGTCATCGGGATGGTCAGCGCCACGAACGCCAGGCCCGCGACGATGTACGGCGTGTAGTTGAGGCTGCGGCCCACGATGATGTCCGCCGCCCGGACGGCGTCGATCGCGCCGCCGATGGAGACGAGCCCGGTGTCCTTCTGGAGGGACACCAGGTCGTTGAGCAGCGGCGGCACCTGGCGGCGCACCGCCTGGGGGAGCACTACGTGGCGCAGCGCCTGCCGGTTGGTCAGCCCGAGCGAGCGGGCGGCGGCGCGCTGCGAGGGGTGCACCGACTCGATGCCGGCGCGGAACACCTCGGCCACGTACGCCGAGTACGTCAGGGTCAGCGCCGTACCCCCGAGCAGCACCGGGTCGACGGTCACGCCCTGCAGTCGCAGCGCCGGCACACCGAGCACCACGATCATCAGGTTGATGATCAGCGGCAGTCCCCGGAAGAAGTCGGTGTACGCCGCCGCCAGTACCCGCAACGGGAAGAACACCGGCCCGCGCAGGGTGCGAGCGACGGCGATCAGCATTCCGAGGACCAGCACGGCGGCGCCACAGACGAGCAGCAGCCGGACGTTCAGCCACAGCCCCTCCAGGACCTTCGGCAACGCCTCGCGCGCGTACTGCCCGTCGAAGAACGTCTCCCTCGTGCGCGGCCAGCCCGGCGCGCCGACGACGACGAGACAGAGGACGGCGCCGGTGACCAGGGTCGACAGCGCCGCGACCGCCGTGGCGCGGCGGGCCCGGGTGCGCTTGAAACGCTCGCGCTCGAGCCGCCGCCGCGAGGGGGCGTAGCCGTCGTCGACCGCGACGGCGCCGGCCATGTCCCCCTTGTCGTCCGCGCCCTCCTGGCCGGGCTCGTCCTTGGTGACCGTCACTTGAGCACCGGTGCGTCGACGGCGTCGGACAGCCACTGCTTCTCGATCCCCGCCAGCGTGCCGTCCTCCCGAAGACCGTCCACCGCTTCGGAAACGCACGAGGTGAGCGCGCTGCCTTTGTCGAGCACCAGCCCGAACTGCTCCGGCGTACCGCCCTGGTTCTCGAACTGACCGACGATCCTGGCGTTCGTCACCTCGGCCGCCGTGATGTAGAACGCGGTCGGCAGGTCGGTGACGACGGCGTCGACCTGACCGTTCTTCAGAGCTGACTTGGCCTGGTCGTTCTTTGCGTACACGGCCGCCTGCTGCTTCGGCTTCACCACGTCGTCGATGTAGTCGAGGCTGGTGGTGCCCACCTGGGCGCCCAGCTTGAGACCCTTGAGGTCCGCGATGCCCGTCGCTTTCGCGGCCTTGCTGCCCTTGAGCGCGATGACGGCCTGGCGGACGTCGTAGTAACCGGAGGAGAAGTCCACGGCCTTCTTGCGCTCGGCGCTGATCGACACCTGGTTGATGTCGAAGTCGAAGCTCTTCACGCCGGGCGCGAACGCCTTGTTGAAGGGGACGCTCTGCCAGACGACGGCGTTCTTGTCATAGCCGAGCCGTTGTGCCACGGCATAGGCCACCGCGGACTCGAACCCCTTGCCGTTGGCGGGCTTGTCGTCCTTGAACCAGGGCTCGTACGCGGGCTCGTCGGTGGCGATCGTCAGCTTGCCGGAGGTCTTGGTGGCCAACGTGCCCTTCCCGCAGCTCTTCCCGGCCGATGCGGACGGAGTGCCGGCGGCCTTCTCCTCCGGCTGCGGGGCGCAGCCGACGGCGGTGGCGAGCAGGGTTATGGTCGCGGCGGTGACGGTGCGGCGCAGTGCGTGAGGGGCGGATCGCATGGCGGGAGAGTGGCAGCACGGCGCCCGTTTGTCGAGGTCAAGGGGCCAACTGTCCGCATATTGGGAACGGGTGTTGCGTTCTCGTGAACACGTCCCCTGTGGGGCTCGCCTGGGCCGCCGGCCGAGGGCGGGGAAAGACAGGCCGACGGCCCGTTCCGCGCGGGTGCCGTCATCCCGCGCGTGGCTCCTACCAGTTGAGCGCGCAACAACGCGCCCCCGCGAGCGCGCACGCGCCATCGGTACGGGTGCACGATTCACACGGGGCGCGCAAGAGGCTCGTGCGGGGCGCTCGTACGCACTCGCGCGGAGCGTGCAGCGGCGCGCAGGGCGCGCGGGTGCGGTGAACGCACCGCCGGCCGGGCGGGTCTCACCACCCGCGCGCGTGCCACTCCGGCAGATGAGGTCGCTCGTCGCCGAGGGTGGTGTCGTTGCCGTGTCCCGGGTAGACCCAGGTCTCGTCCGGCAGCACGTCGAAGATCTTCGTCTCCACGTCGTGGATCAGGCTGGCGAACGCCTCCGGGTCCTTGAAGGTGTTCCCCACGCCACCCGGGAAGAGACAGTCGCCGGTGAAGACGTGCGGGTGGCCGTGCGGGTCGTCGTAGACCAGCGCGATCGAGCCCGGGGTGTGTCCGACCAGATGGCGTGCGGTCAGCTCCACGCGCCCCACCCGGACGGTGTCGCCGTCGTCGAGGAGGACGTCCGTCGGTACGGGGATGCCGGCGGCGTCCTCGCGGCCCGCGTACGTCCGGGCGCCGGTGGCCGCGACGACCTCGGCGAGCGCCTGCCAGTGGTCACCGTGCCGGTGCGTGGTGACGACGGACGCGATGCCGTCGTCACCGATCGTCCCCAGCAGCGCCCGCGCCTCGTTGGCGGCGTCGATCAGCAACTGCTCGTCCGTGGCCCGGCAGCGCAGCAGATAGGCGTTGTTCGCCATGGGACCGACCGCGATCTTGGTGATCATCAGGTCCTTGAGCTCGTGCACGTCGGCCGGTCCGCCGACCGTCACCTCTCCGCTGTACGTCATGACGATCAGCCTATAGCGGGAGAGCGGTGCGCAGGCCGTTCGCGCGCTACAGCGGGGGCAGCGACGGCAGCGCGCCGCCCTTCACCGCGAGTCCCGAGCCGTCGCGGCGGCCGGCGAGCCAGCCGAGCAGGTCGGCGGCCGTCCCCTCGACCTCGACCGGGCCGCCTCGTGCGCCGCCCCCGGTGGTGGTCCGGATCCGGCCGTCCCCGGTGCGCAGACCGGTCGGGGGCACGTCCCGGTGCCCCGCGAAGCGCTCCGCGAGGAAGCCGATCTCCCGCTCCGTGAACTCCGCGGGAAGGTCCTCCAGCTCGTATCCGATCCCGAGGTCCACATGGTGCAGCTCGACCTCGATCCAGCGCCGGAAGGGCACCCGGGCCGCCGAGTCGGTGACGCCGTTGCGCAGTTCCACCGTGCGGGACCAGTCAGCGGGCGCGGTGCCCGTCTCCTGGAAGCGGGCGCCACTCGCGCGCAGGTCGGCGAGCTGGAGGTCCAGGGGGCGCGGGGCGTCCCGCTCGATGTCGGTGTCCCGGGCGGTCGCCGACTCGTACATGGGACGTCCCTGAAGGACGTTGACGAGAGCGTCCGCGTTGCGGGCGAGGTGGGCCAGGATGTGACCGCGGGTCCAGCCGGGCAGCCGTGACGGCTCGGTCACAGCCGCGTTGTCCAGTCGGGCCGCTGCGGTGAGGAGCCGCTCGGTCGCCTCCTGTACAGAGGCCAGGTCATGTGCGTGATCAATCATGCTGCTGACACTAGCTCTGCCACCCTTTCGGGTGAAGGTGGTGAAGCCGTGCCGTAAATCGAATGCACGTGCTATATGGTCGGGTGCGGCGTCGGGCATGCTGGATGGCCGGGGATTGTTATGCCACCGGGAATCCGACCGGCGTTGTCAGTGGCTCCCCCTAGTCTGAAGAAGGACGGGGGCCCCGCCCCTGTCACTTCTCTCAAGAAAGGTGCGGACCGGCGTGGCCGACCGTCTCATCGTCCGTGGCGCGCGCGAGCACAACCTCAAGAACGTCTCGCTCGACCTGCCTCGGGACTCGCTCATCGTCTTCACGGGCCTGTCCGGGTCGGGCAAGTCCTCCCTGGCCTTCGACACCATCTTCGCCGAGGGCCAGCGGCGGTACGTGGAGTCGCTCTCCTCGTACGCCCGCCAGTTCCTCGGCCAGATGGACAAGCCGGACGTCGACTTCATCGAGGGCCTCTCCCCGGCCGTCTCGATCGACCAGAAGTCGACCTCGCGCAACCCGCGCTCCACGGTCGGCACCATCACCGAGGTGTACGACTACCTGCGGCTGCTCTTCGCCCGCATCGGCAAGCCGCACTGTCCCGAGTGCGGCCGCCCGATCTCGCGCCAGTCGCCGCAGGCCATCGTCGACAAGGTCCTGGAGCTGCCGGAGGGGAGCCGCTTCCAGGTGCTCTCGCCGCTGGTGCGCGAGCGCAAGGGCGAGTTCGTCGACCTCTTCGCCGACCTCCAGACCAAGGGTTACAGCCGGGCGCGCGTGGACGGACGGACCATCCAGCTGTCCGACCCGCCCACCTTGAAGAAGCAGGAGAAGCACACCATCGAGGTGGTCATCGACCGCCTCACCGTCAAGGACTCCGCCAAGCGCCGGCTCACCGACTCCGTGGAGACCGCCCTCGGCCTCTCCGGCGGCATGGTCGTGCTGGACTTCGTCGACCTCCCCGAGGGCGACCCCGAGCGCGAGCGCATGTACTCGGAGCACCTGTACTGCCCGTACGACGACCTGTCCTTCGAGGAGCTCGAGCCCCGCTCCTTCTCCTTCAACTCACCCTTCGGCGCCTGCCCCGAGTGCACCGGCATCGGCACGCGCATGGAGGTCGACCCCGAGCTGATCGTCCCCGACGAGGACAAGTCCCTCGACGAGGGCGCCATCCACCCCTGGTCGCACGGGCACACCAAGGACTACTTCGGCCGTCTGGTCGGCGCCCTCGCGGACGCGCTGGGATTCCGGACGGACATCCCCTTCGCCGGTCTGCCGCAGCGCGCCAGGAAGGCTCTGCTGTACGGCCACAAGACGCAGATCGAGGTCCGCTACCGCAACCGGTACGGGCGCGAACGCGTGTACACCACCCCCTTCGAGGGCGCCGTCCCCTTCGTCAAGCGCCGGCACAGCGAGGCCGAGAGCGACGCGAGCCGCGAGCGCTTCGAGGGCTACATGCGCGAGGTGCCCTGCCCCACCTGTGAGGGCACCCGCCTGAAGCCGATCGTGCTCGCCGTCACGATCATGGGGAAGTCCATCGCCGAGGTCTCCGCGATGTCCATCAGCGACTGCGCGGACTTCCTGGGCGAGCTGAAGCTGAGCGCCCGCGACAAGAAGATCGCCGAGCGCGTGCTGAAGGAGGTCAACGAGCGGCTGCGGTTCCTGGTCGACGTCGGCCTGGACTACCTCTCGCTCAACCGCGCGGCCGGCACCCTCTCCGGCGGCGAGGCCCAGCGCATCCGCCTGGCCACCCAGATCGGCTCCGGCCTCGTCGGCGTCCTGTACGTCCTCGACGAGCCGTCCATCGGCCTGCACCAGCGCGACAACCACCGGCTGATCGAGACCCTGGTCCGGCTGCGCGACATGGGCAACACGCTGATCGTCGTCGAGCACGACGAGGACACCATCAAGGTCGCCGACTGGGTGGTCGACATCGGCCCCGGCGCCGGCGAGCACGGGGGCAAGGTCGTGCACAGCGGCTCCCTGAAGGAACTGCTCGCCAACACCGAGTCGCAGACCGGCCAGTACCTGGCCGGCAAGAAGTCGATCCCGGTGCCCGGCATCCGGCGTCCGCACGACCCGTCCCGCCGGCTCACGGTGCACGGCGCCCGGGAGAACAACCTCCAGGACATCGACGTGTCCTTCCCGCTCGGAGTGTTCACGGCCGTCACGGGCGTGTCCGGCTCCGGCAAGTCGACGCTGGTCAACGACATCCTGTACACGCACCTCGCCCGCGAGCTGAACGGCGCGCGCAACGTTCCCGGCCGGCACACGCGCGTGGACGGCGACGACCTGGTCGACAAGGTGGTGCACGTCGACCAGTCACCCATCGGCCGCACCCCACGGTCGAACCCGGCGACGTACACCGGTGTCTTCGACCACGTCCGCAAGTTGTTCGCGGAGACGACCGAGGCCAAGGTCCGCGGTTACCAGCCCGGCCGCTTCTCCTTCAACGTCAAGGGCGGCCGCTGCGAGAACTGCGCCGGCGACGGCACGATCAAGATCGAGATGAACTTCCTCCCGGACGTCTACGTCCCGTGCGAGGTCTGCCACGGCGCCCGGTACAACCGGGAGACCCTGGAGGTGCACTACAAGGGCAAGTCCATCGCCGACGTCCTGAACATGCCGATCGAGGAGGCCACGGACTTCTTCGAGGCCGTCCCGGCGATCGCCCGTCACCTCAACACGCTGAAGGACGTCGGCCTCGGCTACGTCCGTCTCGGACAGTCCGCGACCACGCTGTCCGGCGGTGAGGCGCAGCGCGTGAAGCTCGCCAGCGAGCTGCAGCGCCGCTCCACCGGCCGCACGGTCTACGTGCTGGACGAGCCGACCACCGGCCTGCACTTCGAGGACATCAGCAAGCTGCTCAAGGTCCTGTCCGGGCTGGTCGACAAGGGCAACACGGTCATCGTCATCGAGCACAACCTCGACGTGATCAAGACCGCGGACTGGGTCGTCGACATGGGCCCCGAAGGCGGCGCCGGCGGCGGCCTCGTCGTCGCGGAGGGCACTCCGGAGCAGGTGGCCGGGGTCCCGGCCAGCCACACCGGCAAGTTCCTCCGGGAGATCCTCCAGCCGGAGACGATCAGCGACGCCACACCGCCGACGGCGACGGCGACGGCGAAGAGGAAGGCGGCTCCCGCCAAGAAGGCCGCTCCCGCGAAGAAGGCGGCTCCCGCGAAGAAGGCGGCACCCGCGAAGAAGACGACGCGGGCACCCAAGGCCTGACAGACGCGAGGAACGGTGCCCTGCGGGAACTCCCCGCGGGGCACCGCCCGTTCCACCGTCAAACGTCCCCCAGCTCGGCGGCGAACGGCGGCTCGGCTCCCGCCCGTGAGCAGGTGATCGCCGCCGCGCGCGCCGCGTACCGCAGCAGCCGCGTCCAGCCGTCCGCGCCCAGCGAGGCGATGGCCCCGGGGGAGAGGGCGTCCTGGCCGGCCAGTCCGTGCAGCAGGGCGGCGTTCACCGTGTCACCGGCACCGATGGTGTCCACGACGTCGACCTTCACACCGGGCACGGAGTGCTCCGCGCCGCCTTGGGTGTGGACGGTGAGACCGTCGTCGCCCCGGGTGACCACGACCGCCGAAGGGCCCTCGGCCAGCCATTCGCCCGGGGTGCCCCCCAGCCACCGGGCGTCCTCCTCGGAGAGCTTGAGCAGGGTCACCGACGGCAGCCAGCTCTTGAAGCGCGCCCGGTAGGCGTCCGGGTCGGGGATCAGGCCCGGCCGGATGTTCGGATCGAGCGCGGTGAACAGGCCCTGCCCGGCCGCGGACCGCATCAGCTCCTCGTAGGCGCTCGCCCCCGGTTCCAGGACGAGCGAGCAGGTGCCGAACGACACCGCGCGGGTGCCGGCGGGGAGACGGGCGGGGGCGGTGAAGAGGCGGTCGGCGGTGCCCTCGACGTAGAACGAGTAGACGGCCGAGCCGTCGGCGTCGACGGTGGCGACCGCGAGCGTGGTCGGCTCGGTGCCGCGCTGCACGGCCGAGACGTCCACGCCCGCCTGCCGCAGGCCGTCGAGCAGGGCCTCTCCGAAGGCGTCGGAGGAGGTGCGGGAGCAGAAGGCGGTGGGGGAGCCGAGGCGGCCCAGCGCCACCGCCGTGTTGTAGGGGCCGCCCCCGCGCGCCGGCTGCAGCCCCGCGAGCGGCCCCGGGCCCCGCGGTACCAGGTCGATCAGTGCCTCACCGGCGACGACGATCACGAGTCGGTTCCTTTCTCGGGGCACCCGCACGACGTGCGATGGACGAAGGAGCAGGGCAGCCGGACGGTCCGGGCGGGACCGTCCGGCGCGGCCAGGCGGTCGAGGAGCACCCGGACGGCCCGGGCCCCGATCTCCCGGCTGGGCTGGGCGACCGCGGTGAGCCGCGGGGAGAACAGATCGGCCCACGCGAAGTCGTCGAAGCAGCACAGCGCGATGTCGCCGGGTACGGACAGGCCCCGCTCGCGCAGGGCGCGCAGGGCGCCGATGGTCATCGCGTTGTTGGCGGTGACGAGCGCCGTCGGCGCGGGGGTGAGCGCCAGCAGGGCCGCGGTGGCCCGCTCGGCACCGGCCGACTCGGAGTTGCCGCACACCTCCAGGCGTTCGTCGCGGGGCAGCCCGGCCGCGGCCAGGCCGTGCCGGTAGCCGGCGATCCGCTCGCTGGTGGTGCTCAGCCCGGGCAGACCGGCTACCAGCCCGATCCGGCGGTGGCCGAGGCCGGTGAGGTGGGTCACGAGCCGGGTCATCGGTTCGGTGTTCTCCGCGCAGACCTGGTCGAAGCGCGGGCCGGTGCCGGTGCCGGTGCCGGTGCTGGTGTCGATGCCCGCCCGGGTGCCCGCGCCGGTGCCGCCGTCGACCACCCGGTCCAGGAAGACGGCCGGTACGTCGTGCCGGCCGAGGTAGGCGACGAGGTCGCGGGGGTCTGCGGACGGGGCGACGATCATGCCGTCGACGCGGCGCTCGTGGAGGAGCTGGACGACCTTGCGTTCGTGCTCGGGGTCGTCGTGCGGATCGGCGATGAGGAGGCTGTACCCCTCCTCCAGGGCGGCCGCCTCGACGCCCTGGAGTATCTCCGTGAAGTACGGGTTGCTGATCGCCGACACCGCGAGCCCGATGGAGCGGGTGCGGGAGGTCACCAGGGAGCGGGCGAGGGTGTTGGGCGTGTAGCCGAGCTCGTCGACGGCGTCCAGGACCGCCCGGCGCGTGTGCGGCAGGACGGGGCGCGTGCCGTTGAGCACGTGCGAGACGGTCGCCACCGATACTCCGGCGCTCCGGGCGACGTCGGCCATGGTCGGCATGGGACGGGTTCCCTCCCGGGCCGTGGCGGCCCGCCCGGCCGCTCTCCTGAGCGGGAACGTATCCCATCCCGGGCCCGACGTAAACGCTTGCGCAAACGCTTGCGTCCCTTCACCACAGCCCAGGTGCCCGGCTCAGTCCCAGTCCCAGCAGATCCCCACGATGCCCGGCCGGGTCCGCGGCTCGACCAGGTGCACCGAACGGTGCAGCCCGCTGAGCGGCAGCTCCTGCCGCCCGCCGCGCGGGGCGGCCGTCGAGTGCTGGGTGAACCGGTGGCACCGCACCGGCACCGCCCCCGCCGCGAAGCACACCTGGAGGGCGTACTGCCCGCCGGGGAAGCCGAAGCCGCGCGCGTACTCGCGTGAGACCCCGGCCGTGCCGTCCTCGACGCCGTACCGGAAGAGGAAGGTGTCGCCGGACCGCAGCCGGGTGCCGAAGAGCAGCTCCGCGACGAGCAGCCCGCTGTCCTGGTCCGAGCGGATCCGGCCGGTACGGCAGTTCTCCAGGGCGTGCACCGCCATGCGCCGCGGCGCGCAGCCCGGGTCCCCGTGGTGGACGGCCACGAAGCGGTCCACGCCGTCCCGGTGGGCGCGCACGATGTGGTGCGACTCGCGGGCAACCAGTTCACGGCGCCCGCCGATCCGTATCCGCTCGTGGTGGCCGAGGGTGTGCAAGCCGCCGTCGAGGGCCCAGCCGAGGTCGGCCTGGAGCCGTTCCAGGACATCGGAGGCCTCGACCAGGGAGCGGTACGACCGGGCCGCCGCCGGGTGTGCGGCGGCCCGGCTCTCGCCGGACTCGGCGAGCAGCCGGATCAGCGACTCCTCCGGCAGTTGGAGGATCTCCTCCAGTGCCCGCACGGCCCGCAGCGACTCGGGACGCTGCGGGCGCCGGGCGCCCTGCTGCCAGTAGCTCAGGCTGGTCACGCCCACCTTGACCCCGTGGCGCGAGAGGTGGTGCTGCACGCGCTGGAGCGGAAGGCCGCGGGCGGCGATCGCGGCGCGCAGGGCGACATGGAAGGGGCCGCCCCGCAGGGCCGTGTCCAGTTCCGCGGTGGCGACGTCCGCGCGCTGTGTGACGTGCGGCATGCAGAGGGGCCTTTCTGTGAAGGTTCACTACGGCTGGTCAGACCGTTCGTGCGGGCCTCGGGCGCGAGAATCCTGGGGCCCGGTCGGGGCGACCCCGTCGGCGCCGGGGCGTTCGCACATTTGTACGCTCTGTCCGCGCGCCGTCGTTCACGGCCCCCGAGTTCTCCCGCATTGAAGCGTGTCGATCTTGCTCCGACAACACCTCGCGTCCGCTCGCCGCGCCCACCTGGCCGAGGCGCGACCCCCGGGCGGCCGGGAGGCGCACGGCGTTGTCCACAGGCCCGTCGCCCTGTCGGTCCTCGCCAGTAGGGTGTGAGACATGGCCGACCCCTCCAGCTACCGCCCCAAGCCGGGAGACATCCCGGACTCTCCCGGGGTCTACAGGTTCCGTGACGAGCACCGCCGGGTGATCTACGTCGGAAAGGCGAAGAGCCTGCGTCAGCGTCTGGCGAACTACTTCCAGGACCTGGCGAACCTCCACCCCCGCACCCGGACGATGGTCACCACCGCCGCGTCCGTGGAGTGGACCGTGGTGTCCACGGAGGTCGAGGCCCTGCAGCTGGAGTACTCGTGGATCAAGGAGTACGACCCCCGGTTCAACGTCAAGTACCGCGACGACAAGAGCTACCCGTACCTCGCGGTGACGATGAACGAGGAGTTCCCCCGGGTGCAGGTGATGCGCGGTCACAAGAAGAAGGGCGTCAGGTACTTCGGCCCGTACGCGCACGCCTGGGCGATCCGCGACACCGTCGACCTGCTGCTGCGCGTCTTCCCGGTGCGCACCTGCTCGGCCGGTGTCTTCAAGAACGCCGCCCGCACCGGCCGCCCCTGCCTGCTCGGCTACATCGGCAAGTGCTCGGCCCCCTGCGTCGGCCGGATCTCGGCCGAGGACCACCGCGAACTGGCCGAGGAGTTCTCCGACTTCATGGCCGGCCGCACGGGCACGTACCTGCGCCGCCTGGAGAAGCGGATGACGGCGGCGGCCGACGAGATGGAGTACGAGCGGGCCGCCCGGCTGCGCGACGACATCGAGGCCCTGAAGAAGGCCATGGAGAAGAGCGCGGTCGTGCTCGCCGACGCGACCGACGCCGACCTCGTCGCCGTGGCCGAGGACGAGCTGGAGGCGGCTCTCCAGATCTTCCACGTCCGTGGCGGCCGGGTGCGCGGCCAGCGTGGCTGGGTGACCGACAAGGTCGAGGAGGTCACCACCGGCGCCCTGGTCGAGCACGCCCTCCAGCAGCTGTACGGCGAGGAGAGCGGTGACGCGGTCCCCAAGGAGGTCCTGGTGCCCGCCCTGCCCGAGCCCGTCGAACCGGTCCAGGAGTGGCTGACGGGCCGCCGCGGCTCGAACGTGTCGCTGCGCATCCCGCAGCGCGGCGACAAGAAGGCACTCATGGAGACGGTGGCGCGCAACGCCCAGCAGGCGCTCGCCCTGCACAAGACCAGGCGCGCCTCCGACCTCACCACCCGCTCCCGCGCGTTGGAGGAGATCGCCGCGGCACTCGGCCTGGACAGCGCCCCCCTCCGGATCGAGTGCTACGACATCTCGCACTTCCAGGGCGACGACGTGGTCGCCTCCATGGTCGTCTTCGAGGACGGCCTCCAGCGCAAGAGCGAGTACCGGCGCTTCCAGATCAAGGGCCGGGTCGGAGACACGCAGATCTGGCACGGTGCCGGGCAGGACGACGTCCGGTCCATGCACGAGGTGATCAGCCGCCGCTTCCGGCGCTACCTCGCCGACAAGGAGAGGACCGGCGAGTGGGTGGACGGCGGCGGCTCCCCGGATGGCGGCCCCGTGGACGGCGGCTCCCTGGACGGCGGCCCCGTGGACGGCGAGGGGAGGGACGGCGGGCCGGGGCACGGCCTCAAGGACGACGACGGCCGCCCCAGGAAGTTCGCCTACCCGCCGCAGCTCGTCGTCGTCGACGGCGGACAGCCGCAGGTCGCGGCCGCCCAGCGGGCCCTGGACGAACTCGGCATCGACGACATCGCCGTCTGCGGCCTCGCCAAACGCCTGGAGGAGGTCTGGGTGCCGGGCGAGGACGACCCGGTGGTCCTGCCCCGCACCAGCGAGGGCCTGTACCTGCTCCAGCGCGTCCGCGACGAGGCGCACCGTTTCGCGATCACCTACCAGCGGACCAAGCGCGCCAAGCGGTTCCGCGCCGGCCCCCTCGACGACGTGCCCGGTCTGGGCGAGACCCGCAAACAGGCGCTGATCAAGCACTTCGGCTCGGTCAAGAAGCTGCGGGCCGCCACCGTCGAGCAGATCCAGGAGGTGCCCGGCATAGGTCGCAAGACCGCCGAGACCATCGCCGTGGCACTCGCGCGGGCGGTCCCGGCCGCACCCGCCGTGAACACCGCGACCGGAGAGATCATTGAAGACGAGGAGCCCGGCACGACGGCGGGCGACTCGGGGGAGCCCGTGCCCGCGGGCGCCCCGGACGAACGACGGGGGCAGGAGAGATGAACGAGCACGACACACAGCCCACAGCGGACCGAGATCCGGCACCCGAGGACACCGGTCAGGATCAGCCCCAGCAGCCGGTCCAGGACAACGGAGCACAGATGAGTACGGCCGGCGAGACAGCCGGGGCGCCCGACACGGCCATCCCCGAGCTGGTGATCATCTCCGGCATGTCCGGAGCCGGCCGTTCGACGGCCGCCAAGTGTCTGGAGGACCTCGGCTGGTTCGTCGTCGACAACCTTCCGCCCGCCCTGATCCCCACCATGGTGGAGCTCGGCGCCCGCTCCCAGGGCAACGTGGCGCGGATCGCGGTCGTCGTCGACGTACGCGGACGGCGTTTCTTCGACAATCTGCGTGAGTCCCTCGCGGACCTCGACACCCGGGGCGTCACCCGCCGGATCGTCTTCCTGGAGTCCTCCGACGAGGCCCTGGTGCGCCGCTTCGAATCGGTGCGCCGCCCGCACCCCCTCCAGGGCGACGGCCGGATCGTCGACGGCATCGCCGCCGAGCGGGAGCTGCTGCGCGAGCTGCGCGGCGACGCCGACCTGGTGATCGACACCTCCAGCCTCAACGTGCACGAGCTGCGCGCCAAGATGGACGCCCAGTTCGCCGGTGAGGAAGAGCCCGAGCTGCGGGCCACCGTGATGTCCTTCGGCTTCAAGTACGGACTCCCCGTCGACGCCGACCTGGTCGCGGACATGCGCTTCCTGCCCAACCCGCACTGGGTCCCGGAGCTGCGCCCGTACACCGGCGTCAACGAGGAGGTGGCCGCGTACGTCTTCAACCAGCCCGGCGCCAAGGAGTTCCTCGACCGGTACGCGGAACTGCTGCGGCTCATCGCGGCCGGCTACCGCCGTGAGGGCAAGCGCTATGTGACCATCGCGATCGGCTGCACCGGCGGCAAGCACCGCTCGGTCGCCATGTCGGAGAAACTCGCCGCGCGCCTCGCGGCCGAGGGCGTGGAGACGGTGGTCGTCCACCGGGACATGGGACGGGAATGACGGCACGTTCACCGCGGCTGAGCCGGCTGCGCCGGATGGTGCCCGAGGCCAGGGCCGGCCGGCCCGCGGAGGCCCGCGGCGGCCGGCCGCGCCGCCGCGGCGCCCAGCCCAAGGTCGTCGCCCTCGGCGGCGGCATGGGCCTGTCCGCCTCGCTCGCCGCACTGCGCCGGATCACCGGCGACCTCACCGCCGTCGTCACCGTCGCCGACGACGGCGGCTCCAGCGGGCGCCTGCGCGACGAGCTCGGCGTGCTGCCGCCCGGCGACCTGCGCAAGGCGCTGGCCGCGCTGTGCGGCGACGACGACTGGGGGCAGACCTGGGCCCGGGTCATCCAGCACCGCTTCCAGTCCCAGGGCGAGATGCACGGTCACGCGGTGGGCAACCTGCTGATCGTCGCCCTGTGGGAGCAGCTCGGCGATCACGTGCAGGCCCTGGACCTGGTCGGCAAGCTGCTGGGCGCGCACGGGCGCGTGCTGCCCATGTCCGCCGTGCCGCTGGAGCTCCAGGCCCTGGTCAAGGGGCACGACCCGGAGCGCCCGGACGAGGTCGGCACCGTGCGCGGGCAGGCCACCGTGGCCCTCACCCCGGGCGAGGTGCAGTCCGTGCACCTGGTGCCGAACGACCCGCCGGCCGTCCCGGAGGCCGTCGACGCCGTCCTGGACGCCGACTGGGTGGTCCTCGGCCCCGGCTCCTGGTTCTCCTCCGTCATCCCGCACCTGCTCGTGCCCGAACTCCTGGACGCCCTCACGGAGACGAAGGCACGCCGGGTACTCTCCCTGAACCTCGCTCCGCAGCCCGGAGAAACCGAGGGCTTCTCCCCGCAGCGTCATTTGGAGGTTTTGGGGCGACACGCCCCTAAACTCGCCCTGGACGTGGTGCTGGCCGACGAGGCCGCCGTGCCCGACCGTGACTCGCTCACCGAGGCCGCCGAGCGGCTGGGAGCCGCGGTCGAGCTGGCGCCCGTGGCCCGGACCGACGGGACCCCGAGGCACGACCCGGAGCTGTTGGCCGCCGCGTACGACCGTATTTTTCGGATGCATGGAAGGATCGGCCCATGGCGATGACGGCAGCGGTGAAGGACGAGATCTCCCGGCTCCCCGTCACCCGGACCTGCTGCAGGAAGGCGGAGGTCTCCGCCGTTCTGCGGTTCGCCGGCGGCCTCCACCTGGTGAGCGGGCGCATCGTGATCGAGGCGGAGCTGGACACCGCGATGGCGGCCCGCCGCCTCAAGCGGGACATCCTGGAGATCTTCGGCCACAGCTCCGAGCTGATCGTGATGGCCCCGGGCGGGCTGCGCCGCGGTTCACGGTACGTGGTGCGGGTGGTCGCCGGCGGTGACCAGCTGGCCCGGCAGACCGGTCTGGTGGACGGCCGGGGCCGCCCGATCCGTGGCCTGCCCCCGCAGGTGGTCTCCGGTGCGACCTGCGACGCCGAGGCGGCCTGGCGCGGAGCCTTCCTGGCACACGGTTCGCTGACCGAGCCCGGCCGCTCCTCGTCGCTGGAGGTGACCTGCCCGGGACCCGAGGCCGCGCTGGCGCTGGTCGGTGCCGCCCGCCGGCTGTCCATCGCCGCGAAGGCCCGCGAGGTCCGGGGCGTGGACCGGGTGGTGGTCCGGGACGGCGACGCGATCGGCGCCCTGCTCACCCGGCTCGGCGCGCACGAGTCCGTGCTGGCCTGGGAGGAGCGCCGGATGCGCCGCGAGGTGCGGGCGACCGCGAACCGGCTCGCCAACTTCGACGACGCCAACCTGCGCCGCTCGGCCCGCGCCGCCGTCGCCGCCGGTGCCCGCGTCCAGCGCGCCCTGGAGATCCTCGGCGACGACGTCCCCGAGCACCTCGCGGCCGCCGGACGGCTGCGCATGGAGCACAAGCAGGCCTCCCTGGAGGAACTGGGGGCTCTCGCCGACCCGCCGCTCACCAAGGACGCCGTCGCCGGCCGTATCCGCCGTCTGCTGGCGATGGCCGACAAGCGCGCCTCCGACCTGGGCATCCCGGGGACCGAGGCCAACCTCAGCGAGGAACTGGCCGACAACCTGGTGGGGTGAATGACGGTTCATCAGATCGCCGGTGCATGAGCCCACTCGGGTGATCGGCACCGGCGTTTTGCTGTCCTTGAGGTGCCCTTGACTCGATCACGATGTGTCATGAGCCTGGCAGATGTTCGCCGCTGTGGCGGACCACGGCAAGGGGGGTTCATGAGACACAGAGCGAGATCGATCCTCGCTGTCGGCGCGCTCCTGCTCGGCGGAGCGAGCCTCGCACCCATCGCCCAGGCACAGAGCGGCACCTCGACCACAGCTGACGCCAACAGCGACGACGAGGTCAAGGTGTTCCGCGCCGAAGTCACCCAGAAGCAGGTACCGCTGCTCCTCGCGGCCGGACAGGACGGCAACGAACTCGGCGCACAGACGGCCGGCCCCGGCAAGCACACCGTCGAGGTCTACCTCACCGACCGGCAGGCGAAGAAGCTCGAGAAGCAGGGCGTCGACCTCACCGAGCACACACTTTCCGCCAGGGCCGCGACCCGCGTCGAGGACGCCGCCCAGGGCGTGTTCCGCCCGTACAGCGGCAACGGCGGCCTGAAGGAGGAGATCCTCCGCACCGCCCGGCAGCACCCCGGCCTCACCAAGGTCGAGTCCATCGGCAGGACCGTGGGCGGCCAGGACATCCTCGCGCTCAAACTGACCAGGAACGCGAAGAAGTCCAAGGACGGCTCCAGGCCCTCCGTGCTGTACATGTCCAACCAGCACGCGCGCGAGTGGATCACGCCGGAGATGACCCGGCGGCTGATGCACTACTACCTGGACAGGTACCGGACGGACAAGCGGATCAAGAAGATCGTCGACTCGACCGAGCTGTGGTTCGTCCTCTCGGCCAACCCCGACGGCTACGACTACACCTTCAAGAATTCCGCCACCCGCCTGTGGCGCAAGAACCTGCGGGACGTCAACGGCGACGGCGTCATCTCCACCGGCGACGGCGTCGACCTCAACCGTAACTTCGCCTACAAGTGGGGCTACGACGACGAAGGTTCGTCCCCCAACCCCAACAGCGAGACCTACCGCGGCGCCCGCCCGGAGTCCGAGCCCGAGACCAGGGCCCTGGACGGCTTCGAGAAGCGCGTCGGCTTCACGTACGGCGTCAACTACCACTCCGCCGCCGAACTGCTCCTCTACGGCGTCGGCTGGCAGGTCGCCACCCCGACCCCGGACGACGTCCTCTACAAGGCGCTGGCCGGAACCCCGGACAACCCGGCGATCCCGGGCTACCACGCGCAGGTCTCCTCGGAGCTGTACACCACCAACGGCGAGGCCGACGGCCACGCCTCGAACGTCAACGGCATGGCGATGTTCACCCCCGAGATGTCGACCTGTCAGACCGCGTCGAACCTCGACCCGGACGACGCCTGGAAGGCCACCGACTGCCAGTCGGGCTTCAACTTCCCCGACGACGAGAAGCTGAT
Source organism: Streptomyces sp. NPDC004542 (assembly GCF_040610035.1). Lineage (NCBI taxonomy): Bacteria > Bacillati > Actinomycetota > Actinomycetes > Kitasatosporales > Streptomycetaceae > Streptomyces > Streptomyces sp. NPDC004542. Next base: position 28,031 of record NZ_JBEXLP010000008.1, on the reverse strand, counting down.
CCGGCAGGAGTTCACCAAGAACATCCCGTTCGCGCTCTCCGTCGCCGAGACCGCCGCCCACCCCGACCGGCCGGCCTCCGCGGTCGGGCTGAGCGCGGCCGACTTCACCCCGGCGGCCTTCCGGACGTCGTACGCGCGCGGCGCCGGCCAGCAGGTCTCCGTGGTCGTCCGCAAGTCCGTGCGGGACAAGAAGCTCGAGTACCGCGTCAACGGCGGCCGCACGCGGGAGGGGGCGCTTCGGCCCTGGAAGGGCGGCGAGACCTACGGCGGTGAGGACAACCTGTACTTCGACGAGTACCGGGCCGAGGTCCGGGGCGGCAGGCCCGGCGACAAGGTCGAGGTGTGGTTCACCGGCAGGACGAGGAGCGGCAAGCGCACCTCCAGCGCGCACTTCACGTACACCGTGGCCGAGCGGCCCGCGGCGGACACCCTCGTGGTCGCCGAGGAAGGCGCGCCCGCCACGCAGGCGCGGAAGTACGTGGACGCGCTGGAGGCGGCCGGCCGCAGGGCGGTCGTCTGGGACGTCGCCACGCAGGGAGCGCCCGACGCGCTCGGCGTGCTGAAGTACTTCAGGACGGTCGTGCACTACTCCGGCACGAGCGGCCCGGGCAATCCCACCCAGCTCCAGCTGCGCGCCTACCTCAACGAGGGCGGCAAGCTGATCGAGGCCGGCGAACTGGCCGGCGGCAACGTCGCCCTCGCCGACGGCACCCCGTCGGACGACTTCAGCCAGTACTACCTCGGCGCCTACTCACGCACGTCGCTGGCCGGGGCCACCGGCTTCACCGGCTCCGACGCGCTGGCCGGCTACACCGGCGCCCTCGGTGACGCGCCCGGCAACCCGCTCGACAAGGCCGGCACCTACTCCGTCACCTCCGACGAGCTGTCCACCGCCACCCACCCGCAGTTCGCCGGCGCGGGGGCGGGCCGGTTCGCCGGGACCACCAACCCGTACGGACCGTACACGGGTGCCTACATGGCCGCGGCGGTGCACACCGACGACGCCTACAAGCGGCTCACCCGCACCATCGACCTCACCGGTGTCAGCGCGGCCGACAGGCCGAGCCTGCGGACCCACCTCCTGTGGGACACCGAGCCCGGTTACGACCACGCGGTGGTCGAGGCGCACACCACCGGCGCCGACGACTGGACGACACTGCCCGAGGCGGGCGGTGCCACCTCCACGGCGGTGCCGGCCGACTGCGAGGCCGGGTTCCTGGTCAACGAGCATCCGTGGCTGCGGCATTACCTGACCGTCACGACCGGGGGCTGCACCGCGACCGGCAGCAGCGGCTCCTGGAACAGCCTCACCGGCAGCTCGGACGGCTGGCGGTCGGTCGACTTCGACCTGAGCGCCTACGCCGGCAAGTCCGCAGAGGTCACGGTCTCCTACATCACCGACCCGAGCAGCGGCGGCCGAGGCGTCCTCGCCGACGACGCCTCGCTCGTCGTCGGCGGCACGGCCAGGGAGACCGAGGGCTTCGAGACGTCACTGGGCGCCTGGCGCGTGTCCGGACCGCCCCCGGGCAGCCCGGCGGTCCTGAAGGACTGGACGCGCACCGGAGCCTTGTTCAAGACCTACGGAGCGGTCACCACGCGCCGCACCGTGCTGCTCGGCTTCGGTCTGGAACAGGTCCCGGCGGCCGCCGACCGGAAGTCGCTGCTGAAGAAGGCTCTTGAGGCACTCGACAAGTGAGCCGACGCGCTCACGAACGAGTGATCCCGGTGGCCGGCCGGCCCTGACACTCCACGGCGAAACGGGGTGATCCCGGCGCAGAACCGGGGCGGTCCGTACCCCTACTGGCGGGTACGGACCGCCGTGCCGTCTATGGGGCATCTGGATGTCACCACCGGGGCCCCAGGGAGGTAGGGTCGGGGGTGGTCGGGGACATCCCAATACAGCTCGCCGGCGACAAGAGCCGGCGTACCAACGAGGAGATCGGTTCGTGACGATCCGCGTAGGCATCAACGGCTTCGGCCGCATCGGGCGTAACTACTTCCGTGCGCTGCTGGAGCAGGGTGCGGACATCGAGGTCGTGGCTGTCAACGACCTGGGTGACACCGCGACCACCGCCCACCTGCTCAAGTACGACACGATCCTGGGCCGCCTCAAGCAGGAGGTGTCCCACACCGCCGACACGATCACCGTCGACGGACACACCATCAAGGTGCTCTCCGAGCGCAACCCGGCCGACATCCCGTGGGGCGAGCTGGGCGTCGACATCGTCATCGAGTCGACCGGCATCTTCACCAAGAAGGATGACGCCGCGAAGCACATCGCCGGCGGCGCGAAGAAGGTCCTCATCTCGGCCCCGGCCAAGGACGAGGACATCACCATCGTGATGGGCGTCAACCACGACAAGTACGACCCGGCGAACCACCACGTCATCTCCAACGCCTCCTGCACCACCAACTGTGTGGCGCCGATGGCGAAGGTCCTCGACGAGAACTTCGGCATCGTCAAGGGCCTGATGACGACGGTGCACGCCTACACGAACGACCAGCGCATCCTGGACTTCCCGCACAAGGACCTGCGCCGCGCCCGTGCCGCCGCCGAGAACATCATCCCGACCACCACGGGTGCCGCCAAGGCCACCGCGCTGGTCCTGCCGCAGCTCAAGGGCAAGCTGGACGGCATCGCGATGCGCGTCCCGGTCCCGACCGGCTCGGTCACCGACCTCGTCGTCGAACTCGGCCGTGAGGTCACCAAGGAAGAGGTCAACGCCGCCTTCCAGAAGGCCGCCGAGGGCGAGCTGAAGGGCCTCCTCGACTACACCGAGGACCAGATCGTCTCCTCCGACATCGTCAACGCCCCGGCGTCCTGCACCTTCGACTCCTCCCTGACCATGGTCCAGGAGGGCAAGAACGTGAAGGTCATCGGCTGGTACGACAACGAGTGGGGCTACTCCAACCGCCTCGTCGACCTGACGGTCTTCGTCGGCAACCAGCTCTGATCGCCGAAGCAGGCGTCCCGGTGTGAGGACAGGGCTCGGGCAGCGCACGGTCGCGCTGCCCGAGCCCTGACTCACGTGCGGATCAGGCCCTCTTTACGATCACGAGCATCACGAGCCCTCCTCCAGGAGCCCTTCCATGAAGACGATCGACGAACTTCTCGCCGACGGCGTGGACGGCAAGCGGGTCTTCGTCCGCGCCGACCTCAACGTGCCGCTCGCCGACGGCACCATCACCGACGACGGCCGTATCCGCGCCGTCCTGCCCACCGTCAAGGCCCTCGCCGACGCGGGTGCGAAGGTGGTCGTCGCCTCGCACCTGGGCCGCCCCAAGGGCGCCCCGGACCCGGCCTTCTCCCTCGCCCCCGCCGCCTCGCGCCTCGGTGAACTCCTCGGCTCCGCCGTGGCGTTCGCGACCGACACGGTCGGCGAGTCCGCCCGGGCCACCGTCGCGGGCCTGACCGGCGGCCAGGTCGCCGTCATCGAGAACCTCCGCTTCAACGCCGGCGAGACCAGCAAGGACGACGCCGAGCGCGGCGCCTTCGCCGACCAGCTGGCCGAGCTCGCCGACGTCTACGTCGGCGACGGCTTCGGCGCGGTCCACCGCAAGCACGCCTCCGTGTACGACCTGCCGGCCCGCCTGCCGCACTACGCCGGCCACCTGATCGCCACCGAGGTCGGCGTCCTGAAGAAACTCACCGAGGACGTCAAGCGGCCCTATGTCGTCGCGCTCGGCGGCGCCAAGGTCTCCGACAAGCTCGCCGTCATCGACGAGCTGCTCGGCAAGGCCGACCGGCTACTCATCGGCGGCGGCATGGCCTACACGTTCCTCAAGGCCAAGGGGTACGAGATCGGCATCTCCCTCCTCCAGGAGGACCAGGTCCCGGCCGTCACCGAGTACGTGGAGCGCGCCGAGAAGCAGGGCGTCGAGCTGGTGCTCCCCGTCGACGTCGTGGTCGCCCGGCAGTTCCCGGACCTGAAGGCCAAGGCGCCCACCGGGCACACCGTGGTCGACGCGGACAAGATCCCCGCCGACCAGCAGGGCCTGGACATCGGCCCGAAGACCGGCGAGCTGTACGCCGCGAAGCTCGCCGACGCCGCGACCGTCTTCTGGAACGGTCCGATGGGCGTCTTCGAGCACCCCGACTACGCCGAGGGCACCAAGGCGGTCGCCCGGGCCCTCGTCGACTCGAACGGTTTCACCGTCGTCGGTGGCGGTGACTCCGCCGCGGCCGTGCGTACGCTCGGCTTCGACGAGAACGCGTTCGGCCACATCTCGACCGGTGGCGGCGCCTCCCTCGAATACCTCGAGGGCAAGACGCTCCCCGGCCTCGCCGCACTGGAGGACTGACCCCGCATGACCACTCGCACGCCGATCATGGCGGGCAACTGGAAGATGAACCTCAACCACCTCGAGGCCATCGCCCACGTCCAGAAGCTCGCCTTCGCCCTCGCGGACAAGGACTACGAGGCCGTCGAGGTCGCCGTCCTGCCGCCCTTCACCGACCTGCGCTCGGTGCAGACCCTGGTCGACGGGGACAAGCTGAAGATCAAGTACGGCGCCCAGGACATCTCGCAGCACGACTCCGGTGCCTACACCGGCGAGATCTCGGGTCCGATGCTGGCCAAGCTCAAGTGCACCTACGTGGTCATCGGCCACTCCGAGCGCCGCCAGTACCACAACGAGACCGACGAGCTGGTGAACGCCAAGGTCAAGGCCGCCTACAAGCACGGCCTGACCCCGATCCTGTGCGTCGGTGAGGAACTGGACGTGCGCGAGGCGGGCGACCACGTCTCCCACACCCTCGCGCAGGTCGAGGGCGGTCTGAAGGACCTCCCGGCCGAGCAGGCCGAATCCGTCGTGATCGCCTACGAGCCCGTCTGGGCCATCGGCACCGGCAAGGTCTGCGGCGCCGAGGACGCCCAGGAGGTCTGCGCCGCCGTCCGCGGCAAGATCGCCGAGCTGTACTCGCAGGAGGTGGCCGACAAGGTCCGCATCCAGTACGGCGGCTCCGTGAAGTCCGGCAATGTCGCCGAGATCATGGCCAAGGCCGACATCGACGGTGCCCTGGTCGGCGGTGCCTCGCTGGACGCGGACGAGTTCGTCAAGATCGTGCGTTTCCGCGATCAGTGAGCCCGGCCGTGAGTAGGCGGTAGCGGCGATCCGTCGTACTCTTGCGGGGGCACGGCCCGAGCGCTGTGCCCCCGTCGTCCATCCGCATCCGAGGAAGTTGGTCCAGCCGTGGTTTTGGGGTTCTCGATCGCCCTGATCGTCTTCAGCCTGCTGATGATGCTGCTGGTGCTGATGCACAAGGGGAAGGGCGGCGGCCTCTCCGACATGTTCGGTGGCGGCATGCAGTCCTCCGTCGGCGGCTCCTCGGTCGCCGAGCGCAACCTCGACCGGATCACGATCGTGGTCGGTCTGCTGTGGTTCGCGTGCATCGTCGTCCTCGGCCTCCTGATGAAGACGACCAGCTGACCGACCAGCCGATCAGCGTCCCACAAGCACACATATTCCGTACGCGAGGCCCCATGTTCGGTACGCGCTCCTGAGCGCGGCCTATCATGGGGCTTGCGTCTGCAGGGAGCGGGGGGCTTGTAACTCCAATCACTGGACGCGCGTTGGGCCTTACGTAGACTGAGGCGCTCGCGGCGAAGCGGAACGCCGACTCGCTTCGCGGCACCATCACGCAGGGAGTTACGACCGTGGCAAGTGGCAACGCGATCCGAGGTAGCCGGGTCGGGGCGGGGCCGATGGGCGAGGCCGAGCGCGGCGAGTCCGCGCCGCGTCTGCGCATCTCCTTCTGGTGCTCCAACGGGCACGAGACACAGCCCAGCTTCGCCAGCGACGCGCAGGTGCCCGAGACCTGGGACTGCCCGCGCTGCGGCTTCCCGGCCGGTCAGGACCGGGACAACCCGCCGGACCCGCCGCGCACCGAGCCCTACAAGACGCACCTCGCGTACGTCAGGGAGCGGCGCAGCGACGCGGACGGTGAGGCGATCCTCGCCGAGGCGCTCGCGAAACTGCGCGGCGAGATCTAGGAGTTGAGACCGGCCGGGTGCCTGCGAGCGCCTGGCCGGAGCCGTCTCACCCGCCGGCCGACGGCCGATTGTCAGTGGTGTCCCCTATGGTCCGTGTCAGGTCGACCGTGAGGGGGAGTCGTGACGACGGTGCACAGCGCGGGCCGGGCCGCGCCCGCGTGGCGTGGGGGTTTCGGACGGCTGTGGACGGCCGCGGTGGTGTCCCGGTTCGGGGACGCGTTACGGACGTCCGCGCTGCCCCTGCTCGCCGTGCGCCTCACCGACGATCCGCTCGTCATCGCCTCGGTGACCGCCTGCGGGTACCTGCCCTGGCTGCTGTTCGGACTGCTGGGCGGCGCGGTCGCGGACCGGGTGGACCAGCGGCGCGCCATGTGGGCGGTGGACACGGTACGGGGACTGCTCGTCGCCGGTTTCGCCCTCGCCGTGGGGCTCGGACATGCCTCGGTCCCCCTGCTGCTGGCCCTCGCCTTCGCGCTGACCACCCTGCAGACCCTCTTCGACAACGCCTCCACAGCCCTGCTTCCGTCCCTGGTGGACAGCGCGGCCCTGGCCGGCGCCAACGCCCGCCTGATGACCGGCCAGCAGCTCGCCGGCGGCCTCCTGGCGGGCCCGTTCGTGCCGCTGCTGCTGACCGTGGGGGCCTTCATGCCGTTCGCGGCCGACGCGGGCACGTACCTGCTGGCCGCCGCCCTCGTCGCCTCCCTGCGGATACGGCCGCCCGAGCGGGAGCCGCGCCCGGCCGGCAGCACACTGCGCGCGGAGATCGGCGCCGGCCTGCGCGCCCTGTGGCGGGACCGGGCACTGCGGGCGGTCTGCGTGGCCACACTGCTGTGCAACATCGGCATGGGTGCCCTGATCGCCACGCTGGTGCTGCACGTGACCCGCTGGCTGGACGCGGGCGACGCGGGATTCGCGGCCGGGATGACGGCGTACGCGGCCGGAAGCCTGCTCGGTGGCTTCGCCGCCCAGCGGATCGCGCTGCGCACCGGCCGCGTGGGGGCACTGCTGGTCGCGGGCGGCGTGCAGACCTCGTCGCTGGTCCTCATGGGCACCGTCCGGCACCTCGGCGCCCTCCTCGCCGGGATGGTGCTGCTGGGCGCGATGGGCATGGTGTGGAACGTCAACCAGGTCACGCTGATGCAGCAGCGCAGCCCCGCGGCGATGGTGGGGCGCATCGCGTCCGCCTTCCGTACCGCCTCGACCTCCGGCGCGCCGCTCGGCGCCCTGCTCGGCGGCGTCGCGGCCCGGGCCTACGGACCGAACGGGCCGGCCCTGGGCGCGGCCGTGCTCTTCGCCCTGGCCGCCACCTCGTTGATACCGGCGCGTCGGCCGGACGTACCTGTTGTTGCCGCGGCCGACGGTGCGACGACCGCTCACGTCACCCGCTGATCAACTAGGTTGGAACCGGCAGCGGGGCAAGGTACGCAGCAGGGACAGGTAGGAAAGAAGGCTGAAGTCCGAAATGAACGCAGACGGCCGTACCAGGCTCAACCAGACGCCCGAGTGGACCGCTCTCGCCAAGCACCGGGAGGAACTCACCGACACCCATCTGCGGGACCTGTTCGCCGCGGAGCCGGGGCGCGGCACCGGGTACACCCTCCAGGTCGGTGACCTGTACGTCGACTACTCCAAGCAGCTCGTCACCGACGAGACGCTCCGGCTGCTGCGCGAGCTGGCCGCCGCCACCGGCGTCTTCGGCCTGCGGGAGGCGATGTTCCGCGGGGAGAAGATCAACACGACCGAGGACCGGGCGGTCCTGCACCTGGCGCTGCGGGCCGCGCGCGACGCGGTGATCGAGGTCGACGGGGAGAACGTGGTCCCGGCGGTGCACGCCGTGCTCGACAAGATGAGCGACTTCGCCGAGCGCGTCCGTTCGGGAGCGTGGACGGGGCACACCGGCAAGCGCATCAAGAACGTCGTGAACGTCGGCATCGGCGGCTCGGACCTGGGTCCGGCGATGGCGTTCGAGGCGCTGCGCGCCTACACCGACCGCGGTCTCACCGTCCGCTTCGTGTCCAACGTCGACGGGGCGGACCTGCACGAGGCCACGCGTGACCTGGACGCGGCGGAGACGCTGTTCGTCATCGCCTCCAAGACGTTCACCACCATCGAGACCATCACCAACGCCACCTCGGCCCGTGACTGGCTGCTGGGCGAGCTGAACGCCGGTCAGGAAGCCGTCGCCCAGCACTTCGTGGCCCTGTCGACGAACGCCGAGAAGGTCGGCGAGTTCGGCATCGACACCACCAACATGTTCGAGTTCTGGGACTGGGTCGGCGGGCGGTACTCGTACGACTCGGCGATCGGTCTGTCGCTGATGATCGCCATCGGCCCGGACCGGTTCCGGGAGATGCTGGACGGTTTCCGGATCGTCGACGAGCACTTCAGGACCGCGCCGGCCGAGTCCAACGTGCCGCTGCTGCTGGGGCTGCTGGGCATCTGGTACAACAACTTCTTCGACGCCCAGTCGCACGCGGTGCTGCCGTACTCGCACTACCTGTCGAAGTTCACCGCCTACCTGCAGCAGCTGGACATGGAGTCCAACGGCAAGTCCGTGGCGCGGGACGGGCAGGAGGTCGGGTGGCAGACCGGGCCTGTGGTGTGGGGGACACCGGGCACCAACGGGCAGCACGCCTACTACCAGCTGATCCACCAGGGTACGAAGCTGATCCCGGCGGACTTCATCGGCTTCGCCGAGCCGGTCGCGGAGCTGCGTGACGAGCTGAAGGCGCAGCACGATCTGCTCATGGCCAACTTCTTCGCCCAGACCCAGGCGCTCGCCTTCGGCAAGACGGCGGACGAGGTGCGGGCCGAGGGGGTGGCCGAGGAGTTGGTGACGCACAAGACCTTCCAGGGCAACCGGCCGACGACCACGATCCTCGCGCGTGAGCTGACGCCGTCCGTGCTCGGTCAGCTCGTCGCGCTGTACGAGCACAAGGTGTTCGTGCAGGGCGCGGTGTGGAACATCGACTCCTTCGACCAGTGGGGCGTGGAACTCGGCAAGGTCCTCGCCAAGCGGGTCGAGCCCGCGCTGACGGAGGGGGCCGAGGTGCCGGGGCTGGATGCGTCGACGACGGCGCTGGTCGCCAAGTACCGGGCGCTCCGCGGGCGCTGACTGTCCGGGGGAGAGGTGACCCCCGCCTCTGGGCTCCGCTGCGGGCCCGGGCGGGGGCTCCGTCCCCTGTGCCTCTGGGGTCGCCGCCCCTCCCAGCCGTTGCCGTCGGCCGGTGGGTTGACCATCGTTCTGGGGCTCCGCCCCGGACCTGGGCGGGAGCTTCGCTGCCTGTGCTCCGCCGGGGGCTCCGCTCCCCGCGCCCCGGCAGGGGCTTTGCCCTCTGCGCCCCGGCGGGACTCCGCCGCCGGCGCCCCGGGTGGGGGCCCCGTCGCCCGGGTCCTCGGGTTTGGGCTCCGTAGCCCGCGTCCCTGGGGGGCCGCTGACCGTGCCCCGCGGACTTCGCCTCTCCGTCCCCGTGAGGTCCCTCAGGCCACCGCGCTCAACGTGTCCGCCAGCCTTCGGCGAGCCGCCCGGGCCGCCGGGAGGACGGACAGGGTGGCGGCGCCCAGGATCGCGGCCAGGGCGAACGGCACGAGGAGCAGCGGGGACGGTGTCTGGGCGATCCCCGCGCCGATGCCGCTGGAGCGGCCCTGGGTGTCGATCAGCCAGTGGGCCAGGGGGAGGCCCAGGGCCGTGCCGGTGAGGACCGCGGCCAGGGTGGTGCAGCTCGTCGCCGTCACGGTGATCGCGGTGATCTGGCGCGGGGACATGCCGATCGCCTTCAGAGCGAGCAGGTCCCGCTCGCTCTCGCGGACCGTGCCGCCGATCGCGGTCAGCACCTCGATCAGGCCGATCAACGCCAGGACGGCGATCAGACCGACCACGACGCCGCCCAGCGCGGACAGGCCGTCGGCCGGGTTGGTGACGGCGTGCACGTCGAGGTGGCCGCGTCCGGCCGCCGCGAGGGCGGTGGCGACCCGGTGCGGGTCGGCGCCCGGCTCCAGGCGCAGCTGGTAGAGGGCCGGGACCAGGCCGGGATCGTTCTCGCGCAGGGTGTCCACGGAGGTGGAGATGACCCGGCCGGCGTTCTCCGGCTCGATGCTGCGGCCCACGATGTGCAGGATCTGCGGCTGGTCGCCGACCGTCATCCGCACCCAGTCGCCGACACGCACGTCGAGGAGGTCGAGCAGGCCCTGACCGGCCACCGCCTCGTCGGGACCGCGTGCGGGGCGGCCCGTGGCGAGCGGGTAGGGGTAGGGGTCGTGGCGGGTGCCGAGGCCCCGCAGGGCGATGGTGGCGGTCTGGCCCGGGACGAGGGCGGCCACCTCGAGGCCCGGGTAGACGGCGGCGACCCGGGGGTCGCGCTCCAGCAGGGTCCGGGCCTCCCCGTCGCTCATGCCGCTGTCCGCGCGCACGGTGAGCGCCGCCGGGAGGCCCATCCGCTCGGGACTGCGGTGGAAGCGGTCGATGGTGGTCCAGGCGCTCATCGCCACCACGATCAGCAGCAGGGGCAGCGCCAGTCGCCCGATCGTGGCGAGCGTACGCGGACGGCGGGTGAAGGCCCGGTGCCAGCCCAGGACGAGGGCGGGCGGCAGCCGCAGGCCGAGGGCCCGGCGCGCCAGCCCTGTCAGACGCCCCCCGGCCGGGGCGGCGGGGCGGGGCACCGGCACCGGGGGCACCCGTCCCGCCCGCCAGGCGGCGAGCCCGGTGACCGCGCCGATGAACAGCACCGCGCCGACCGGCACCGTGAACAGGGCGACCGTGTGCCCCGGCAGGCCCTGCCACACACCGGCCGCGTCGCCGAGCCGGCCGGGGATCGAGGTGCCGAGCCCCTGGATCAGCCCGGCGGCGGCCACGGCGCCCAGCAGGGCGTACGCGACGTGCTGGAGCAGGAAGATCCGGACGACCTGGGCAGGGGTGAAGCCGATCGCCTTCAGCACCGAGATGTCCCGCAGATGGCCGCGGATACGGGTGCCGATCGCGCCGTGCACCGCGAACCCGGCGGCGACCAGCGCGCCCAGGCCGAACAGGCCCAGCACCTGCCCGAGCAGCCGGTTGTCGCCCTGCGCCTCGGCCCGCGCCTGCTGCCAGGTGGAGACCTCGCCGACCGCGCCCGCGCCGAGCACGGTGACGGCGCGCTGGACCGCGTAGTCGGTGTCGGTGGGATCGGCCAGCCGCAGCCCGATCACCCGGCCGCCCGGCCCGCGCAGGGCGGCCGGCGGGGCCCAGACCAGTCCGGGCTGCTCGCCCGCCCGGTAACGGGGTTCGGCGCTGTCGGCGACTCCCACGACGGTCAGTCTCCGGGAGGTGCCGGGCACGGTGAGCGTGTCCCCGGGCTCGGCCAGCAGCGCCCGGGCGAGGCGGCTCTCCAGGACGACACCGTCGGGGTCACCGGTACCGGGCCAGTGGCCCGAGGTGAGCAGCGGACGGCCCACGGCGGGCTGCCCGGATGTGGCACGCAGTTCCACCGAGGCGCGGGTGCCGCGCGAGGAGACGGTGACGGACTCGGTCCGGTAGGGGCCGGCGACGGACGTCACGCCGTCGAGCGAGGCGAGGCGGCCGGTGTCGGCGGACCGTACGGTGTGGATCCACACGTGGGCGCCGCGGGACTGGGTGAAGACCCGCTGCCAGGGGTTGGTCGCGTAGCCGAACAGCGCCGTGGCCAGCAGCAGCGCGCCGACGATGCCGGCGGTGGCCAGCACGATGAACAGCGCCTCACCGCGGTGCGTGCGCAGGTCGGAGTGCGCCCAGCGCAGGGTGGCTCGCACGGGTGGTCAGTCCTTCAGTTCCAGCACGCCGGCCGTCCCCGTACGCCGGCGCGACGGCGTGCCGTCCAGTACCGCGTCGTCGGCGATCCGCCCGTCGAAGAAGCTGATCACGCGGTCGGCGGCGCTCGCCAGCCGGGCGTCGTGGGTGACGAGCACGATGCTCTGCCCGCGCTGGTGGAAGCGGGAGAGCAGTCGCATCACCTCGCGGGTTCCCTTGCTGTCCAGGCTGCCGGCGGGCTCGTCGGCCAGCAGCAGAGGGGGGTGGTTGACCAGGGCGCGGGCGAGCGCGACCCGCTGCTGCTCGCCGCCGGACAGCTCGCCCGGCATGCTGCGTTCCTTGCCCTCGAGACCGAGTTCGGCGAGCAGTTCCTCCCGCTCGGCCCGTGCCCGCTTCGGCGAGCGGCCGACCAGCAGTGCGGGCAGCTCGACGTTGTCGGCGACCGACAGGTTGGAGACCAGGTTGAAGAACTGGAAGACGATCCCGATCCGCGTCCTGCGCTCCTCGGCCCAGCGCGCCTCGCCGTAGCCGTCCGTGCACCGGCCGTCCAGCCAGATGCTGCCTTCGTCGGGCCGCTGGAGTCCGCCCAGCAGGTGCAGCAGCGTCGACTTCCCGGCCCCGGACGGGCCGGTGACCGCGACGAACTCGCCCCGCCGCACGGACAGGTCGACCCCGCGCACGGCACGGGCGGGCGCGCCCTCGCCGTGGTGGGTCTTGACCAGGCCCTCGGCGCACAGCAGCGGAGCGGGGCTCTCGCTCACTCCAGCTCCTCCAGTTCCTCCTGGCACCGCTCCAGCCAGTCGAGGTCGGCCTGCAGATGCAGCATCGCGCCCTCGATCAGCAGATGGGCGATTCGGTTGTCCCGGTTCTCGGCCGCGGCCAGCTTCGACAGATCACGCATGGTGTTGAGGTACTGGCGCCGCTGCTTGTTGATGAGGGCGATCTGGTCGGCGAGACCGGTCTGCGGGGCGAGGGCGAGCTTCATGAAGAACTCGTCCCGCACCCGCGGCTCGTCCTCGGGCTCCTCGAACCAGACGCGCAGCGCCGCACGCCCGGCTTCGGTGAGGTGGTAGACCTTCTTGTTGGGCCGGCTGGACTGCTCGACGTCCTCGCCCTCGATCAGTCCCGACTTCTCGAGGCGGCCGAGGGTCACGTAGATCTGGCCGACGTTCGGCTGAGGGTACGCGGAGCCCAGGAGTTGCTCAAGGCCCTGCTTCAACTCGTAGCCGTGGGCGGGGCCGCGCGCGAGGAGTGCCAGGAGGGGCAGGCGCACTCGTGCTCTCCTCCTAGTCCGCGGGTGCCTGATGTGCTCCAGGCCCTAGTATCGCCCATACCTAACAGGTATACATGGCCTCTGACCCGCGGGCGAGGGTGCCCGCGGTGCCGGTGCACAGGGAGGAACCTATGCGGTGGATGCGCGCCGCCGGTAGGGGCCTTCTCGTCCTCGCCGTGGTCATGACCGGGTACGCCGTCTCGGGCGTCCACGCCGACGACAGCGACGCCGCGGGCCGCGGCCCGCTCACCCTGGCCACCGCGGGGGACCTGACCGGCTATCTCGGCCCGCTGCTCCAGGGCTGGAACCGCACCCATCCCGGGGAGCGGGTCACCCTCGTCGAGCTGCCGGACTCCGCCGACGAGACCTATGCGCAGATGGTCACCGACCTGCGCGGCGGCGACCGCAGCCGGTTCGACGTGCTCAACATCGACGTCAACTGGACCTCGGAGTTCGCCGCCGCCGGCTGGATCCGGCCCCTGCCGAGGAACCACTTCCCGCTCGACACGTTCCTGCCCTCGGTCGTCGACACGGCCACCTACGACGGCCACCTGTACGCCGTCCCGTACGTCACCAACGCCGGCCTGCTCCTGTACCGCAAGGACATCCTGGACAAGGAGGGCGTGCCGCCGCCGCGCACCTGGGCCGAGCTGGAACACGACGCGAAGACCATCGCGCCGAAGTACGGGCTGGACGGGTACGCGGGGCAGTTCCTGCCGTACGAGGGCCTCACGGTCAACGCGGCCGAGGCCGTGTACTCGGCGGGCGGGACCATCCTCGGTGACGAGGGCGAACGCGTCACCGTCGACTCCGCCGCCGCCCGCGAGGGCATCGGGTTCCTGGCGCGCGGGTTCCGTGAGGGCTGGATCCCGAAGCAGGCGCTGACGTACAAGGAGGAGGAGTCCAAGGACGCCTTCCAGGACGGCCGTCTGCTCTTCCTGCGCAACTGGCCCTATGCGTACGCCGTCGCCTCGGCCCAGGGCTCCAAGATCGCCGGGAAGATCGGCGCCGTGCCGCTGCCCGGCCGGGACGGGCCGGGCCGCAGTGTGCTCGGCGGCTCCAACCTGGCCGTGAACACGCATGCCCGGCACCCCGATTCCGCCGCGCGCCTCATCGCCTACCTCACCAGCGAGCGCGTCCAGCGGCAGGTTCTCACACGCGGCGCGCTGCCGCCCGTACGCGCCGCGCTGTACCAGGACCCCGCTCTGGTGCGGAAGTTCCCGTACCTGCCGACCCTGCGCGCCGCCCTGGGCGCCGCCAAGCCGCGGCCCAAGAGCCCGCACTACGACCAGGTCAGTCTGGTGGTGCAGGCGGTCGTGCACGACGCGCTGACCGGGCAGCAGACGCCCGCGGCGGCGGTGCGGCGACTGGCGCGGGAACTCGACGCCGTCGCCCGTCGATAGTTACTTGTTAAGTAACGCGGACATCTCATCTGAGCCCATAGTGGCAGGATAAGTCCTAATTTATCTCCCAACTCTGCGGTAGCTTCTGTTCTTTTCATTGACACCTCTCTGAAGCGTCTACCTAACATGCATGCATAACTTCTGCCCTTCACAGAGACAGGCCACAGGGTTGAACAGGCATCATTGGTGGCGTGACGCGGTGATCTACCAGGTCTACGTCCGCAGCTTCCTCGACAGCACCGGCGACGGAGTCGGCGATCTGGCCGGCGTCCGGGCCGGGCTGCCGTACCTGAAGAAGCTCGGTGTCGACGGAATCTGGCTGAGCCCCTTCTACCCCTCGCCCCAGCACGACCACGGCTACGACGTGGCCGACTACTGCGACGTCGACCCGCTCTTCGGCGACCTCGCCGAGTTCGACCGTCTGGTGGCCGCGGCCCGGCGGCTGGGCATCAAGGTGCTCCTCGACATCGTCCCCAACCACTGCTCCAGCGAGCACCCGTGGTTCCGCGAGGCGCTGGACAGCGCACCCGGCAGCCCGGCCCGCGCCCGCTTCCACTTCGCGGACGGCCGTGGCCCGGACTGCAGCGAGCCGCCCAACAACTGGCACGCGATGTTCGGCGGCCCGGCCTGGAGCAGGGTCGGCGACGGCCAGTGGTACCTGCACATGTTCACGCCCGAGCAGCCCGACTGGAACTGGCGCGACCCAGAGGTGCCCGCCGAGTTCGACCGGATCCTGCGCTTCTGGCTGGACCGGGGCGTCGACGGCTTCCGCATCGACGTCGCCGCCGGCCTGTTCAAGCACCCCGACCTGCCCGACTCCCCGGACCCGGAGGCCGACGCCCGCACCCGCGACTCGGTCAACCCGCTCGCCTGGAACCAGCCGGAGGTGCACGAGGTGTGGCGGCGGTGGCGCGCCACCTGCGAGGAGTACACCTCCCGCGACGGCCGCGAGCGCCTCCTCGTCGGCGAGGTCTCGGTCCCGACCGCCCGCGAACACGCCCTGTACGTCCGCCCCGACGAGCTCCACCAGGCCTTCTTCTTCGACCTGCTCAGCGCCCCCTGGGACCCCGGAGCCTTCCGCAAGGTCATCTCCGAGGCCATGGCGGACATCGCCGGCACGGGCTCCACGGTCACCTGGGTCCTCAACAACCACGACCAGGTCCGCACCGTCACCCGCTACGGCGAACCCGCGACCGAGGGCAGCGGCCTCGGCACCGCCCGCGCCCGCGCCGCCGCGCTGCTGATGCTGGCGCTGCCCGGAGCCGCGTACATCTACCAGGGCGAGGAACTGGGCCTGCCCGAGGTCGTCGACCTGCCCGACGACGTGCTCACCGACCCGATCTTCCGGCGCACCGGCAGCCGTGCCCGCATCCGCGACGGCTGCCGGGTGCCGCTGCCGTGGTCCGGGCAGGCCTCCCCGTTCGGCTTCACGTCCGGAGCCCAGAGCGCCAAGCCGTGGCTGCCGCAGCCCGAGTACTTCGCCGAGTACGCCACCGACCGCGCCCTCGCCGACACCCGCTCCTTCTGGCACCTCTACCGCGACGGCCTCCAGCTGAGGGCCGCGCTGCCCCAGTTGGGCGAAGGCTCGCTGCGCTGGCTGGACACCCCGCCGGGTGTCCTCGGCTTCGTCCGCGGCGACGGCCTGGTCTGCGCCGTCAACTTCGGTACGGCACCCACGCCCTCGCCGGTCTCCGGCACCCCCCTGCTGTCCAGCGGCCCCTGCCCCGCCGGGGTGCTCCCCGGCTCCACGGCCGCCTGGTGGATCGACGAGCTCTGATCGCCCGTCACCTCCCCACCCCTCGCTTCACCCCGTGCTTCACCTCTCGTTTCACCCCTCGAAGGGACATCAACGATGATGCGACGACGCACCACCCTGCTCACCGGCTGCACCGCCCTCGTCCTGGCGCTCGGCGCGACCGCCTGCGGCAGCGGCGACCCGGTCTCCGCCGGCGGCGGCGACAAGGCGCTCAGCGGCCAGACCGTCACCGTGGCCGGTGTCTGGTCCGGCAGCGAACAGAAGAACTTCCAGAAGGTGCTGGACGCGTTCACCGCGAAGACCGGCGCCAAGACGCAGTTCGTGTCCACGGGCGACAACGTCTCCACCGTCGTGGGCAGCAAGATCGAGGGCGGCAACGCGCCCGACGTGGTGATGGTCCCGCAGGTCGGCGTGCTCCAGCAGTTCGCGAAGAAGGGCTGGCTGAAGCCGCTGTCCGCCACCACCGAGAAGTCCGTGGACGCGGGCTACGCGCCGGTCTGGAAGAAGTACGGCAGCGTCGACGGCACCCTCTACGGCCTGTACTTCAAGGCCGCCCACAAGTCGACCGTCTGGTACAGCCCCGACGCCCTCGCCCAGGCCGGGGTCGAGCCGCCGAAGAGCTATGCCGAGCTGCTGAAGGCGGGGCACACCGTCTCCGACTCCGGGCTCGCCGCCTTCGCGGTCGCCGGGCAGGACGGCTGGACCCTCACCGACTGGTTCGAGAACATCTACCTCTCCCAGGCCGGGCCGGAGAAGTACGACGCCCTCGCCGCCCACAAGCTGAAGTGGACCGATCCGAGCGTGGTGGAGGCGCTCACCACGCTCGGCAAGCTGTTCAAGGACAAGCAGCTGATCGCGGGCGGCCAGAAGGGGGCCCTCAACACCGACTTCCCGGGCTCGGTGGAGAAGGTCTTCGGCCCCAAGCCCGAGGCGGGCATGGTCTACGAGGGCGACTTCGTGGCCGGCGTCGCCCACGACCAGTTCGGCAAGGTCATCGGCAAGGAAGCGGACTTCTTCCCGTTCCCGGCGGTCGGCGGCGGCAAGGCGCCGGTCGTCAGCGGCGGTGACGCGGCCGTGGTGCTGAAGGACGGCAAGAACTCCGCGGCGGGCATGAAGCTCCTGGAGTACCTGGCCACCCCCGAGGCCGCGGCGGTGTGGGCGAAGGCGGGCGGATTCCTGTCCCCGAACAAGGCACTCGCCCTGACCTCCTACGGCGACGACGTCACCCGCGCCACCGCCAAGTCCCTGATCGCGGCGGGCGACTCGGTCCGCTTCGACATGTCCGACCAGGCACCCGCCTCCTTCGGCGGCACCAAGGGCGTGGGCGAGTGGAAGCTGCTCCAGGACTTCCTGCGCGACCCGTCCGACCCGAAGGGGACCGCGGCGAAGCTCGAGACCGCGGCGGCCAAGGCCTACCAGGACTGAGCCGGCAGATGACCATCACCGCACTCGTGAAGGAGAAGAGGGTGAGCTCCCCGCCGCCGCCCGGCATGCTCGCCGAGCGTGCCCGGCGCGCACGGCGGCGCGGCCGGATCGTCGCCCTGCTCTTCGTCTTCCCCGCGCTGCTCCTGCTCGGCGCGCTCGTCGTCTACCCGGTGCTGTTCTCCGTCGGCCGGAGCTTCTTCGACGCCTCCGGCACGCGCTTCGTCGGTGGGGACAACTACACGGAGATGTTCCGCGACCCGGCGACACTGAAGGCCATCCGCAATACGACCATCTGGGTGGTCGTCGCCCCGGCCCTGCTGACCGGGCTCGGTCTGATCCTCGCCGTCCTGGTGGAGAAGGTCCGCTGGGCCACGGCGTTCAAGCTGCTGCTGTTCATGCCGATGGCGGTGTCCTTCCTCGCGGCCGGGATCATCTTCCGGCTCGCCTACGACGAGGACCCCGACAAGGGCGTGCTGAACGCCGCGGTGGTCTCGGTCCACGACGCCTTCGCGGGCACCTCGTCGTACCCGACGGCACGGGCCCGTCCGGGACAGGACCTGACCCGTGAGCACGACGGCTCGTACGCGACGAGGACCGGGGTGTCACCGGGTGAACTGGTGACGCTCCCCATGGTCGGCGTCCTGCCCGAGGACCTGCCCCGGGGCGCCGCGCCCGCGTACCCGGCGGCCCGCGGCAAGGCCCCGGCCGGTGAGCTGCGCGGCGTCGTCTACCTGGACTTCACGCCCGGCGGCGGAGGCAGCCAGGGCAAGGTCGACCCGAAGGAGAGCGGACTGCCCGGCATGAAGGTCGAGGCGGTGAGCGGCGCACGGACGGTCGCGAGCACGACGACCGCGTCCGACGGCTCCTTCCGCTTCCCCGGCCTGCACGCGGGCTCGTACACGCTGAAGCTGCCCGGGTCGAACTTCGCGCCGCCCTACCAGGGCGTCTCCTGGCTCGGTCCGACCCTCGTCACCCCCGCGATCATCGGCGCGTACCTCTGGATCTGGACCGGGTTCGCGATGGTGCTGATCGGCTCGGGCCTGGCGACCCTGCCACGGGACGCGCTGGAGGCGGCCCGGATGGACGGCGCGAACGAGTGGCAGATCTTCCGCAGGATCACGGTCCCGCTGCTGGCCCCCGTGCTGACCGTCGTCTTCGTGACCCTCGTCATCAACGTGATGAAGGTCTTCGACCTCGTCTACATCATCGCGCCCGGCCCGGTGCAGGAGGACGCGACCGTCCTGGCGACCCAGATGTGGCTGGTGTCCTTCGGTGGCGGCAACAACCAGGGGCTGGGCAGCGCACTCGGTGTGCTCCTCCTGCTCCTGGTGGTCCCCGCGATGGTCTTCAACGTCCGCCGTTTCCGAAGGAGTCAGCGATGAACGCGGTCAGGCGTGGCCTGGGCAGCGGCTTGGTCCAGGCGTTCCTCGTGGTGATCGGCCTGGTCTGGCTGACCCCGCTGGCGGGCCTGTTCCTCTCCTCCCTGCGTTCGGCGCGGGACACCGCCGAGGGCGGCTGGTGGACGGCGCTGGCGAGCCCCGGGCAGCTGTCCTTCGACAACTACTCGGCCCTGTTGAAGAACTCCGGGATGACACAGGCGTTCTGGAACACGGTGCTGATCTCGGTGCCGGCGACGACTCTGGTCGTCGTCATCGCGGCGCTCGCCGGATACGCCTTCGCCTGGCTGGACTTCCCGGGACGGGAGCCCGTCTTCCTGCTCGTGGTGGCGCTGCTGGTGGTGCCGGTACAGATCGGCCTGCTGCCGGTCGCCAAACTCTTCGGGCAGCTCGGCCTGTTCGGCACGATCCCCGGCGTCGTCCTCTTCCACGTCGCCTACGGTCTGCCGTTCGCGGTGTTCCTGCTGCGCAACTACTTCGCCGAGATGCCCAAGGAGATGCTGGAGGCGGCCCGCATGGACGGCGGGAGCGAGTGGCGCATCTTCACCCGTCTCGTCCTGCCCGTGGGCCGGCCGGCCATCGCCAGCCTCGCCATCTTCCAGTTCCTCTGGGTCTGGAACGACATGCTGGTGGCCCTGCTGTTCGCCGACAGCTCCTCCCAGCCGCTGACCGTGCAACTCCAGTCCCAGATCAGGCAGTTCGGCAGCAACATCGACGTCCTCGCACCGGGCGCGTTCCTGTCGCTGATCGTGCCGGTGGTCGTGTTCTTCGCCTTCCAGCGGCACTTCGTGCAGGGGGTGATGGCGGGATCGGCGAAGTAGCGGCGCGAAGACGCGAGGGGGCGGCACGGGCGATGCCCGCGCCGCCCCCTCGTTCACGGCGTAACCGGTCTCACGGCGAGACCGGTCTCACGGCGAAGCCGGCGGATACAGCGACCGGGGCAGCTGGGAGGCCGCCGCCGAGTCCAGCAGCCACAGGGTCCGGGAGCGGCCCCGGGCACCCGCGGCCGGGGCCTGGATCTCACCCGCACCCGAGAGGGCGATCGCGGCGGCCCCGGCCTTGTCCTCGCCGGCCGCCAGGAGCCAGACCTCGCGGGCCGCGCGGATCGCCGGCAACGTGAGGGTGATCCGGGTCGGGGGCGGCTTGGGGGCGCCGTGCACGCCGACCACCGTGCGCTCGGTCTCCCGGACGGCCGGCAGCTCGGGGAAGAGCGAGGCCACATGGGTGTCCGGGCCGACGCCCAGCATCAGGACGTCGAACACGGGCACACTGCCGTGGTTCTCGGGACCCGCGGCCCTGGCCAGCTCCGCCGCGTACGCCTCGGCCGCCGCCTCCACGTCGGCGCCGTACGGACCGTCCGAGGCGGGCATGGCGTGCACGCGCTCCGGGTCCAGCGGCACGGCGTCGAGCAGCGCCTCGCGGGCCTGGGTGACATTGCGCTCCGGGTCTCCCTCGGGGAGGAAGCGCTCGTCGCCCCACCACAGGTCCAGCCGCGCCCAGTCGACGGCGTCCCGGGCGGGGGCCGCCGCCAGCGCGGCCAGCAGGCCGTTGCCGTTGCGGCCGCCGGTGAGCACCACGGACGCGTAACCGCGCGAGGCCTGCGCGTCCACGATCCTGGTGATCAGCCGGGCCGCCGCGGCCTGCGCCATCAGCTCCTTGTCGTGGTGCACGACCAGCTGCGGGGCGCTCACTTCGCCGCCGCGTTCTTCAGCGGAGCCTGCGCCGCCGCTTCCTTCGCGGGAGCTTTCGCAGCGGCTTCGACCGGGGTGTCGACGGCGACCGGTTCTCCTTTGGGCGCCGCGTCCGGTGCCGGAGCGGCGGCCGGCGCCCGGTCGGGGCCGCCGTTCGAGGTGCCCAGCCGCTCCACCCCGTACCGCAGTGCCGACGCGTACGTGTCGTCCGGGTCGAGCCGGCGCAGTTCCTCCCCGATCAGCTCGGCGGTGTCACGGCGCTTCAGCGCCACCGCCCGGTCCGGCTGGCCCTCGATGGACAGCGTGGCCAGCGAGCCGTCCGCGCGGTCCAGCGTGATCGGGCCGCCGCTGGTGTCCATGCGGACGGCGGTGAGCCCGGGGCCGGACGACAGGGAGCGCCTGACGGGGACGTCCAGCCGGTCCGCGAGCCACATCGCCAGCAGCTCGCAGCTCGGGTTGAACTCCTCGCCCTCCACCTCGACGGCCTTGACCTCGCACACGACCTGGTCCAGGGCCGCGGCCAGCATGGAGCGCCAGGGCGTGATCCGGGTCCAGGACAGGTCCGTGTCGCCGGGCGTGTAGGCGGCGGCGCGGGCGGCCAGGTCCCGCACCGGCTGCTCGGCGGCGTAGGTGTCGGTGACCCGGCGCTGGGCGAGGGCGCCCAGCGGGTCGTTGGCGGGGTCGAGCGGCGCCTCCACCGGCCACCACACGACCACCGGGGCGTCGGGGAGCAGCAGCGGCAGCACCACGGAGTCGGCGTGGTCGGACACCTCGCCGTACAGCCGCAGCACCACCGTCTCGCCGGTGCCCGCGTCCGCGCCCACCCGCACCTCGGCGTCGAGCCGGGACTGCGTGCGGTCGCGGGGGGAGCGGGAGACGCGCTTGATGACCAGCAACGTCCGCGAGGGGTGCTCGTGGGAGGCGTCGCTCGCCGCCTTCAGCGCGTCGTAGGCGTTCTCCTCGTCGGTGACGATGACCAGGGTGAGCACCATGCCCACGGCGGGCGTGCCGATGGCCCGGCGGCCCTGCACCAGCGCCTTGTTGATCTTGCTGGCCGTGGTGTCCGTGAGGTCTATCTTCATGGCCGGCGCCAGCTCCGTCCGTCTCGTGCGAGCATCTCGTCGGCCTCCGCGGGACCCCACGTGCCCGACTTGTACTGCGCGGGCCTGCCGTTCTTGTCCCAGTACTCCTCGATCGGGTCGAGGATCTTCCAGGACAGCTCGACCTCCTCCGTACGCGGGAAGAGGTTGGAGTCGCCCAGCAGGACGTCCAGGATGAGGCGCTCGTACGCCTCCGGGCTGGACTCCGTGAAGGACTCGCCGTACGCGAAGTCCATGGACACGTCCCGGATCTCCATCGAGGTGCCGGGCACCTTCGAGCCGAAGCGGACCGTGATGCCCTCGTCGGGCTGGACCCGGATGACGACCGCGTTCTGACCCAGCTCCTCCGTCGCCGTGTGGTCGAAGGGGGAGTGCGGGGCCCGCTGGAAGACGACCGCGATCTCGGTGACCCGGCGGCCCAGCCGCTTGCCGGTGCGCAGGTAGAAGGGGACGCCCGCCCAGCGGCGGTTGTCGATCTCCACCTTGACCGCCGCGTAGGTGTCGGTCTTCGACTTCTTGTCGATGCCGTCCTCTTCGAGGTAGCCGATGACCTTCTCGCCGCCCTGCCAGCCCGCCGCGTACTGCCCGCGCACGGTGGAGGCACCCAGGTCCTTGGGGAGCCGGACCGCGCCGAGCACCTTGGTCTTCTCCGCGGCCAGCGCGTCAGCGTCGAAGGAGGACGGCTCCTCCATGGCCGTGAGGGCCATGAGCTGGAGCAGGTGGTTCTGGATCACGTCACGGGCGGCGCCGATGCCGTCGTAGTAGCCGGCCCGGCCGCCGATGCCGATGTCCTCGGCCATCGTGATCTGCACGTGGTCCACGAAGGACCGGTTCCAGATCGGCTCGAACATGGTGTTGGCGAAGCGCAGCGCCAGGATGTTCTGGACGGTCTCCTTGCCGAGGTAGTGGTCGATCCGGAACACCTGCTCCGGCTCGAACACCTCGTGCACGACCCTGTTCAGCTCCTCGGCCGACTTCAGGTCGTGGCCGAACGGCTTCTCGATGACCGCGCGCCGCCAGGAACCGCCCGTCTGGTCGGCGAGCCCGTGCTTCTTGAGCTGCTGGATCACCACGGGGAAGGACTTCGGCGGCACCGACAGGTAGAAGGCGAAGTTGCCGCCCGTGCCCTGTGCCTTGTCGAGCTCCTCGATGGTGGAGCGCAGCCGCTCGAAGGCGTCGTCGTCGTCGAAGGTGCCCTGCACGAAGCGCATCCCCTGGATGAGCTGCTGCCAGACCTCCTCCCGGAACGGGGTCCGGGCGTGCTCCTTGACGGCGTCGTGGACCTCGGCGGCGAAGTCCTCGTGCGCCCACTCGCGGCGGGCGAAGCCGACCAGGGAGAAGCCCGGCGGCAGCAGACCCCGGTTGGCGAGGTCGTACACGGCCGGCATCAGCTTCTTGCGGGAAAGGTCGCCGGTGACACCGAAGATGACCAGGCCCGACGGCCCCGCGATGCGCGGGAGCCGTCGGTCGGCGGGGTCACGAAGCGGGTTCGCCCCGGAACCGGAAGCGCCTGATGAGGGGGACAATTCAGCCCTCCGAGGGAGCGAGGCGCTGGAGCTCCGCCTCGGTCGACTTGAGCAGGTCGTTCCAGGACGCCTCGAACTTCTCGACGCCCTCCTCCTCCAGCACCTGGACCACGTCGTCGTACGAGATCCCGAGCGCCTCGAGCGCGTCGAGGTCGGCACGCGCCTGCTCGTAGGTGCCGGTGACGGTGTCGCCGGTGATCTGGCCGTGGTCCTCGACGGCCTCCAGCGTGGCCTCCGGCATGGTGTTCACCGTGTTCGGCGCCACCAGGTCGGTGACGTACATGGTGTCCTGGTACGCCGGGTCCTTCACGCCGGTCGACGCCCACAGCGGACGCTGCTTGTTGGCGCCCGCGCTCTCCAGCGCGGCCCACCGCTCGGAGCCGAAGACCTCCTCGTACGCCTGGTAGGCGAGCCGGGCGTTGGCGACGGCGGCCTTGCCGCGCAGCGCCTTGGCCTCGTCCGTGCCCAGCGCGTCGAGCCGCTTGTCGATCTCGGTGTCCACGCGGGACACGAAGAAGGACGCCACGGAGTGGATCTTCGACAGGTCCAGGCCGCGCTCCTTCGCCTTCTCCAGGCCGCTGAGGTACGCGTCCATGACCGCGCGGTAGCGCTCGAGCGAGAAGATCAGCGTGACGTTGACGCTGATGCCGTTGGCGATGGTGGAGGTGATCGCCGGGACGCCCGCCAGGGTGGCCGGGATCTTGATCAGCGTGTTCGGGCGGTCGACCAGCCAGGCCAGCTGCCTGGCCTCGGCGACGGTCGCCTTCTCGTTGTGCGCCAGGCGCGGGTCCACCTCGATGGAGACCCGGCCGTCCTGGCCGCCGGTGGCGTCGAAGACCGGGCGCAGGATGTCGGCGGCGTCGCGGACGTCCGCCGTGGTGATCATGCGGATGGCCTCTTCGACGGTCACCTTGCGGGCGGCGAGGTCCGACAGCTGCTGGTCGTAGCCGTCGCCCTGCGAGATCGCCTTCTGGAAGATCGTCGGGTTGGTGGTGACGCCCACGACGTGCTGCTGGTCGATCAGCTCGGCGAGGTTGCCGGACGTGATCCGCTTGCGCGACAGGTCGTCCAGCCAGATCGCCACGCCTTCTTCGGAGAGGCGCTTGAGTGCGTCTGTCATGGAATTACATCTCCTACGTGTCGTGTATGGGCGTCAGCGCTGGGCGGCCGCGAGGGATTCCCGGGCCTTGGCGGCCACGTTCTCCGCAGTGAAACCGAACTCGCGGAAGAGGACCTTGCCGTCGGCGGACGCACCGAAGTGCTCCAGGGAAACGATGCGGCCGGCGTCCCCGACGTACTTGTGCCAGGTCAGACCGATACCGGCCTCCACCGCGACACGAGCCTTCAGGGACGGGGGCAGGACGCTGTCCCGGTACCCCTGGTCCTGCTGCTCGAACCACTCCACGGACGGCATGGACACGACGCGCGTGGGGATCCCGTCCGCCTGGAGCTGCTCGCGCGCCTCTACGGCGACGTGCACCTCGGAACCGGTGGCGATCAGCACGACCTGGGCGTCGCCGTCGGCCTCGAACAGGACGTAACCGCCGCGCGCGGCGTCCTCGTTCGGCTCGTACGCGGGCACGCCCTGACGGGTCAGCGCGAGGCCGTGCGGCTGGCCCTTGCCGAACTCCTTCGTCCAGCGCCTGAGGATCTCGCGCCAGGCGATGGCGGTCTCGTTGGCGTCGGCCGGGCGGACCACGTTCAGGCCCGGGATGGCGCGCAGCGAGGCCAGGTGCTCGACCGGCTGGTGGGTCGGGCCGTCCTCACCGAGGCCGATGGAGTCGTGCGTCCACACGTACGTCACCGGCAGGTGCATCAGGGCCGACAGGCGCACGGCGTTGCGCATGTAGTCGGAGAACACCAGGAAGGTGCCGCCGTAGATGCGGGTGTTGCCGTGCAGGGCGATGCCGTTCATCTCCGCGGCCATGGAATGCTCGCGGATGCCGAAGTGGACCGTGCGTCCGTACGGGTTCGCCTCCGGCAGCGGGTTGCCCGCCGGCAGGAAGGAACTGTCCTTGTCGATGGTGGTGTTGTTCGACCCGGCCAGGTCGGCCGAGCCGCCCCACAGCTCCGGGACGACCGCGCCGAGCGCCTGCAGCACCTTGCCGGACGCGGCGCGGGTCGCGACGGACTTGCCGGGCTCGAAGACCGGGAGCTTCTCCTCCCAGCCGGTGGGCAGCTCGCCCGCGGCGATGCGGTCGAACTCGGCGGCGCGCTCGGCGTTGTTCTCACGCCACAGCTGGAACGACTTCTCCCACTGCGCCTTGGCCTCCCGGCCCCGGTCGAGGGCCTGGCGGGTGTGGGCCAGCACCTCGTCGGCGACCTCGAAGCTCTTCTCGGGGTCGAAGCCGAGGACGCGCTTGGTGGCCGCGACCTCGTCGTCGCCCAGCGCCGAGCCGTGGGCTGCCTCGGTGTTCTGCGCGTTCGGGGCCGGCCAGGCGATGATCGAGCGCATCGCGATGAAGGACGGCCGGTCCGTGACCTGCTTCGCGGCCTCGATCGCGTCGTAGAGGGCGTGCGGGTCGAGGTCGCCGTCCGGCTTCGGGGCGACCCGCTGCACGTGCCAGCCGTAGGCCTCGTACCGCCGAGCCGTGTCCTCGGAGACGGCGGTCTCGGTGTCGCCCTCGATCGAGATGTGGTTGTCGTCCCACAGCAGGATCAGGTTGCCGAGCTTCTGGTGCCCGGCCAGCGAGGACGCCTCGGCGGAGATGCCCTCCTGGAGGCAGCCGTCACCGGCGATGCAGTAGATGAAGTGGTCGAAGGGGGACTCGCCCTGCGGGGCCTGCGGGTCGAACAGGCCACGCTCGTAGCGGGAGGCCATGGCCATGCCGACCGCGTTGGCGACGCCCTGTCCGAGCGGGCCGGTCGTGGTCTCGACACCCCTGGTGTGTCCGTACTCGGGGTGGCCCGGGGTCTTCGAGCCCCAGGTGCGGAAGGACTCCAGGTCCTCCAGCTCAAGGCCGAAACCGGCCAGGTAGAGCTGTGTGTAGAGGGTCAGGGACGAATGGCCGGCGGACAGCACGAAGCGGTCACGTGCCACCCAGTCGGGGTCGGCCGGGTCGTGCCGCATCACCTTCTGGAAGAGGGTGTAGGCGACGGGCGCCAGGCTCATGGCCGTACCCGGATGGCCGTTGCCGACCTTCTGTACGGCGTCGGCGGCCAGGACACGGGCGGTGTCCACGGCCCGCTGGTCCAATTCGGTCCACTCGAGGTCTGTGGTGGTCGGCTTGGTGCTCACCCTGAGTCAGGGCTCCTCTCCACATGATCGAATACCGGTGTTCTGGGCGCGCGCCCACCGGCTGCCGGTGCACTGGGTGCCCACCGGCCGCTGTCGAGCCTACCCCTGTAAGTACGTGCGTTTTTTCGAGCCGTTCCAGACTGCCGGGCATGTCGGCGATCCGCCCCCCGACTGGCCGGAACGGCACTCGGCACATGAATACGGAGCCGCTCATCTGACTGCTCAATCGAGCCACCGCGCGCACGCCGGGAGGTCCCCGCCAACACGAACGGACCCCCGCGAATGTCCGGGTCTGGGCAACGTCTACAGTGGCGTGGTACGCGCGAGCCTTTACCGACGGTTCACACCGTGGGCTCGCTGGGAGTCTCTTTCAGGGGTGTGCGTGACGGCCGTCGAATCCCGTCCAGCGGGGGTGCTAGGTGCGAGCGAGAGCACGATGCACCGGCCGTTCGGGGCCCGTGTCAAGGCGTTCGTGGCTCTGACCAAGCCGCGGATCATCGAGTTGCTGCTGATCACCACCGTCCCGGTGATGTTCCTGGCGCAGCAGGGCGTGCCCGACCTCGGTCTGGTGCTGCTGACCTGTGTCGGCGGCTACCTCTCCGCGGGCGGCGCCAACGCGCTGAACATGTACATCGACCGTGACATCGACGCGCTGATGGACCGCACCTCGCAGCGCCCCCTGGTCACCGGAATGGTCAGCCCGCGCGAGTGCCTCGCCTTCGGCATCGCCCTGGCGGTCGTCTCCACGCTGCTGTTCGGGCTCACGGTCAACTGGCTGTCGGCCTGGCTGTCGCTCGGAGCGCTCCTCTTCTACGTCGTCGTCTACACCATGGTCCTCAAGCGGCGTACGTCGCAGAACATCGTCTGGGGCGGCATCGCCGGCTGCATGCCGGTGCTGATCGGCTGGTCCTCCGTGACCGGCTCCATGTCGTGGGCGCCGGTCGTCCTCTTCCTCGTCATGTTCTTCTGGACGCCGCCGCACTACTGGCCGCTGTCCATGAAGGTCCGCGAGGACTACGCGCGCGTGGGTGTGCCGATGCTGCCGGTCGTCGCCTCCAACAAGGTCGTCGCCAAGCAGATCGTGATCTACAGCTGGGTCATGGTCGCCGTCTCGCTGCTGCTGACGCCGCTCGGCTACACCGGCTGGTTCTACACGGCGGTCGCGCTGCTCGCGGGCGGTTTCTGGCTGTGGGAGGCGCACGCGCTGCAGAACCGTGCCAAGGCCGAGGTGACGGGCGCGAAGCTCAAGGAGATGCGCCTGTTCCACTGGTCCATCACCTATGTGTCGATCCTCTTCGTCGCGGTCGCGGTGGACCCCTTCCTCCGGTAGCCCCTTCGTCCGGTGACTCCTTCCCGGTGACCCCCTCACCGGCCGGTACGGGCGGGGGGGGGGGGGCGCGGCCCCGCCCCCCCCCCCGTCTCTTGGCGGACCGTCGGAGGTCAGTGCGCGGCGGATTCCCAGTCGGGG